>NZ_JBNHEP010000085.1:32529-128744 GCF_050015995.1 Dapis brunnea BLCC-M229
GCAACGAACCTTTGAGAGAAGTTGCCAAACCAAACCCCGACAGATGAAAATTTGGGAAAAGTCGGAAAAAGGAGTGATTAATAAATTTGGCGCAACGAACCTTTGAGAGAAGTTGCCAAACCAAACCCCGACAGATGAAAATTTGGAAAAAGTCGGAAAAAGGAGTGATTAATAAATTTGGCGCAACGAACCTTTGAGAGAAGTTGCCAAACCAAACCCCGACAGATGAAAATTTGGGAAAAGTCGGAAAAAGGAGTGATTAATAAATTTGGCGCAACGAACCTTTGAGAGAAGTTGCCAAACCAAACCCCGACAGATGAAAATTTGGGAAAAAATATATGATACTCTTCACTCAGATATTTACAACTTCCCGCTCAAAGTACAGTCTAGAAAAAGTAAAAATAATGTGTAAAGATACCAGAGAAAACTGCGATATAAGTTTTTTGAGGAGCTTAATAATGAATAACGAAATTAAAGACTTGGAAAATAAGATCAGAAAAAATTATTCAAATCCTGAAGCAATAGTGCTTGACTCTAAACCAGTTGGTTATCCTTTCTATGTCTTACGTCTTGACTTAACTTATTTGGCGAATAGAGAATTTCAATTATTAGAAGAGTTTGTGTTGAAATGTATTACTCATGGGTTGGTAAAACCAAAAGAAATTTCTAGTTTTATTGGTATGGAAAATTATCAAATAGAAAAAATCTTATCAGAATTAATTTCTAGAGATTTAGTCAAAAAAGAAGAAAATTTAGAGTTAACAAAAGTAGGTTTAGATGCTTTAGAACAACAAACAGTTTTAGCACCTATTTCTGAAACTCAGACATTTTATCTAGACGCTCTAAATGGAAAATTAACCAACTCCTTTTCTCTGAAAATTTTTGACAGTAAAATTCATCAAAATAGTGCCATAAATAAAATTCTCAAAAAACCAAGGAAAGGTCATATAGAAGATTTAGTTGATTACTATCCAGATATTGAAAAACTTTTACAAAATTCCGATCCTAATAATCCTAATTCCATAGAATTAGTACAAGTTAATAACATCGAAAATGTATATTCTCAATGGCATGAACTTTTGCTGGTTTTGTATAAAAGTAATCCTGGCGATCGCGAAATTGAATATGAGATTTTTTCTAGAGGTTTTATCCAACCAGAATATCGGAAAACTATAGAAGAATTGTATGCTGAAGGGAAAAAAATACTGGAGCCAATTTTTCAACAAATCGAAGAGGATAAACCTCCTCAAAGTTCAGTCAAGGAAGTTATTTCTAATATTCAAGAGGAGGATATTAAAACTGTAGAAAAGTTAACTACAAAAATTGACTCTCTTAATGACTCTGATAATTTTGTCGAAACCAAAAATAATTCACTAAAAGAGGAAATAAAAAAGCTGAAGCAAGAGCTACAACAAATAAAATCTCAAACTAGAATTTCAGAAGTAATTCATACTTATCAAATTCGCGAATATTTACTTAAAGCTTTAACAGAAGCCAAAAATAGATTAATGATAGTTTCTCCTTGGATTAAAGCAAATGTAGTTGATAAAGAATTTTTATCAACTTTAGAAGCTACCCTCAAACGAAAAGTTAAAGTTCATATAATCTATGGAATTAAAGGTTCAAATTCTCAAAATGATGATAAGTCTATTAAACAATTAGAGAATTTAAAAGCAAATTACAAAAATATCCAATTTGAAAAAACTGAAAATAGTCATCGTAAACAAATTATTTGTGATGATAAATTTGCCATAGTAACCAGCTTTAACTTTTTATCATTTAGAGCAGACCCCAATTTAACATATAGAGATGAACTAGGAGTTATTCTCAGAAATAAACAAACAATTGAAGATTTATTTAACAGTGGCATTAATTTAATTAGTTAAAATTACAAATAATTGATAAATCAATAATTTATATACTATAAATCTCCAAAAATATCAAATAAATCAACTCTTTCTTCAAACTTTGTAGGGACGTTCCATGGAACGTCCCTACATTATTTTTCACTAGATATTTGGTAAGTATTTAGCTGATAGCTGATAGCTGACTGTTATTTCAATTACTAGCTTTCTGAATTGAAGGACTCGATTGAGCTAAATATAATCCTAATAATACGATAGAAAATCCTAACCAACTAATTATAGTAAGTTGTTCTGAGAATAATCCCCAAGCAATTAAAGCAGTAATTACAGGTTCTAATAAGAAGCATAAAGCAACAAAACCAGAGGAAAAAGTTTTGAGACTATAAGTAACGAACCCATGACCTAAAACTTGAGCAATTACTGCTAAACCAATAATTGATAACCATCCCTCCCAAGAAAAAGGCAAAATATGATCTTCCGTAAACAAAGCAATAGGAAGAGTAAATAAACTACCACTTATACAAGTCCAAAATAAGATAGTTGTAGCAGAAAATTTGGAGCGAAGTTGTTCAATTAATAAGTAGTAAGCACCAAATAAAATTGCAGATGCAAATGCTGCTAAGTCGCCAGTAAAATGTTTTACATCTACTTGTATATCATCTGCTCCAATAGTAATTGCTCCTACTATAGCTATTCCCATTCCTATTAAAAATCTACAGTCAAAACGAATACTTAAAAATATCCATCCTCCTAGAGCAGTAAAGATGGGAATCATATTATGAAGTATAGTAGAGTTCGCTACATTAGTTTGGGTTAAAGACCATGCCCAAAGAAGTAAACTAGGAGCAAAAGTAAAACCACCAGCTAATAACCAAATCCATTCACGAAATGTGTAAGTCAAATATTGTTCGTTTTTATTAGTTGATGATTGATTTTTTTGAGCTTGGAAATTACCCCAAAACCACAAGACAAAACCAGAAATAACAAAACGATCTAATACTGTACTAGCAGGTCCTAATTCTCTTTCGCTTAATCGAATGAAAATTGCTGCTAAGGATACAGCTAATAATCCTATTAATAATGCTATTAAAGAGAAAAATGTAGATTTTTGTGCTGAATTTTGAGGTAGTAATTCTATTTGAGTTGTCATATTAGATTTACCTTTGAATTTTGTACTAGTTATAAACTCAACTTAAGTATTTTACCGATTTTCTAGAGTAACTAAAACTTATTTAGTTATTTCATATTTTTAGCTATGAGAATTCAAAAATATTTACGAATCTGTATTGCAAACTATGAGTTTAAGATTGCTTTACTTTTGTTTGTAATGACAGAAAAGTCTTGCTTTGTGTAAGTCTTATTCAAGTAACCTTTAACTAAAGATTTTGTTGATTTACTCCTGGCAAAAAAGAACTTTTATGGTATAAGGAGGTAGTCAAAAAAATATTAGTTTGTCCCAGCCTAATCAATTGTTAGAATCTGCTGGTAATTAATTGCTACAACAATTCTAAATAAATTATGAATATATAAATAATTATACAGCATGGTTTTGACAACAGTAATTTTATCTTGAAAAATAAAATGTGAAAAAAATGATAGTAATACGAAGCTTTATGTATTTATACAAAGACAAATCAAAAATTGCTAAATATTACTAAAGTGGAGGTACTATGCTATTTTCAAAATATTGAAACACTTATATATCAAAGTATTCCCGGTTGATAAAAACAGTCTTTACGATCGCAGAAAAAATATTTTTTATTTGACAAAATAGACAAAAAAAGATATAATTAGCATCCAAATTATCAATTGTTAGGTAGCAATATGATTCCAGAGAATGGCAATTCAAATACATTAGGAATTATTGCTAATTTTTTTCAATTCAATCAACTCCAAACTAATTTCTATACAGAGATAATCGCAGGAATAACTACCTTTGTCACAATGGCATATATTTTAGTAGTAAATCCTGACATATTATCGAAAGCAATTTTTTTAGAAAGCTCTGGCGATCTATTTGGAGAATTAGTAATTGCTACAGCAATATCAGCAGCATTTGCAACTCTAATTATGGGAGTTTATGCAAATTATCCTTATGCTTTAGCACCAGGTATGGGATTAAATGCTTATTTTACTTTTTCAGTAGTTTTGCAGTTAGGAATTTCTTGGCAAGTTGCCTTAGCTGCTGTTTTTATAGAAGGCTTAATTTTTATTGGTTTAACTACTAGCAAAATTCGCACTAAAATAGTTAATAATATTCCAGAATGTATTAAACAAGCTACAACAGCCGGAATAGGTTTATTTATTGCTTATATAGGTCTAACAAGTAGCAAAATAATTGTCAGTAACGAAGCTACAACTACTACTTTAGGTAATCTCAATCAACCAGAAACTTTAGTGGCGATCGCTGGAATAATAATTACTTCAGGTTTTGTTGCTCGGCGGATTACTGGAGCATTACTATGGGGAATATTAGCAACAGCATCACTAGCCTGGATTTTAGGAATTGCACCTTTTCCTCAAGGAATTATTAGTTTACCACAGTTACCAATAAATTTATTTGGTCAAGCATTTGTTGGTTTAGAAAATATAGTCAAAACTAATATTTGGGAGTTAATTACTATTATTTTTGTTTTGATATTTGTTGATTTATTTGACACAGTAGGTACTTTAACAGGATTAGGAATAAAAGCGGGATATTTTAATCAAACAAGAGAATCATTAAACTTAAATAAAGCATTTATGGCAGATGCGCTCGGCACAACATTTGGCGCAATAATGGGTACTTCTACAGTCACAAGTTATATTGAATCTGCTGCGGGTGTTTCTGAAGGAGGGCGTAGTGGATTTACTGCTGTTGTTGTCGGATTTTTATTCATTTTATCTATATTTTTTATTCCCTTATTATCAGCAATTCCTTCTGTGGCAACTGCACCTACTTTATTAATTGTTGGAGTATTAATGATGGGTAGTGTTCGTAATATTTATTGGGACGATCCAGCCGAATCCATTTCAGGATTTTTAACAATTATAATTATGCCTTTAAGTTATTCTATAGCCGATGGATTAGCTATGGGTTTAATTACTTATCCTATTCTGAAAAGTTTTCAAGGTAAATTCCATGAAATTACTCTTTTTATGTGGATATTAACAGTGATTTTTGTCTTAAAGTTTTTGTTTGTAGGTCAATAAAAAATTTTAGAGTTAATCAGCAGGCACTACATAAGTTATATATAAATCAGGAATCAGATGTGAGAATTTGACTATTCCTTAAAAATCAAAATCTAGAATATAGGGGTCATCATCTTGAGAAGATACTGTTTTTTGTTTCTTGTCTATTGCCAGAGTACCTATTCACTAAAAATCTACAATTTCTCACAATTGAAATTAGATAAGCTACGTAGTTCAATAATTAATAATTAATTATTAATTATTACCTCTCCTTGAAAAGAAGAGGATTGACTAATCATGAAAATTTTTATTTATTATCCCCTTAAAAGGGGAGGCTTTAAACCAAAATTTTTCGGTAAATGAGATATGTAAATAATCTCGCATATAGCACTACGCAAATATGTTAGGAAATTAGTATAAGTTCAAAACATTTTATAATAAATTTTAGGATGAGTGCCTTCCGCGTAGCAGTATAACTACTTAACTTGTTGAGATAGGATACTCGCCTCAAAAGGCAAGAGGGCGATCGCTTCTATAACTGAAAAAATTTTTCTTCAAGAGAAAATTTTGCTTATTTTTTTATAGCTATTAACTAAATATTTTATAGCCTTTCTCAGCCTAATAAGGTATACCTATCTTTATTTGTATTCTATTCCCTATTCCCAGTTAAGTGTTCCCTAAAACTAACGAATTTTGTACCTAACCAGCATGGGAATTGCTAGATTAAAATCTTTGTTGCCTTTAAATATAGGTTAGTTTAAGAAATTGATGATTTATTTTAACTAATAATGACACCAAAATAAATATATTAATTTGTTTTTAACTATAGCAATTAGAAATCAGACTTAATGATTTGACTATTCCTGAAAAGGTCTAGAATCTAGGGATTATCATCTTGAGAAGATACTGTTTTTTCTTTCTTATCTATTGTAAGAGTGCCTATTCCTTATTTCCTAAAAATTTACAATCTCTCACAATTCAAATTAGATTGCTATATATATGATATTATTAAACTCATATATATGGCAATCAGGAATGATTTATGAAATAATTTATGAAATATTTAAGAACAATTAAGAACAATTAAGAACAATCAAAATCGTTTTATATTCTGACTCCTAATTACCACTAAAATCTTACAACTGAAATATGATTGCTATATATATCATTTATCAGTAAGCTTCAGGTAAAGTTGTCTTTTTTATTTCATGTTCCCTGTTCCTGAAAAGCTAAAATTTTCTACCTCACGCTTTTTGGGAATTGCTAGATCGTTAATCAAACAGTTTAGTTATGCCAAAATTATTTGTAATTACAGAACAAGAAAGCTCAAGTAACATTTTTTTTGCCAATCTGATTGAAAAATTTAACAGTAAAAACTATGAGTATTTTATCGCAAATTATAGTCAGTCTGAAAATCAACGTATTAAAGAAAATCATCAAAAATTAAAGGAATCAGATTACTTAATTTTACTATTAACTGTCAAATCAATTCTCAATGAGATGGCAACTGAAACAGTCAGGATAGCAAAAAAAAATCAAGATTATCATCCAGAGCAAAAGCCATGGATAATACCTATTAAAACTAATATTCCCATTGATTCACCTTGGGATTATAATCTATATAGTTATTTATTTAAAATTAGACAATGGGAATGGCAAAATACTGACGAACCTGAAAAATTAATTGTCAAAATTATTGACTATATAGAAAAACCAGTATTTCAATCAACACCAGAAATGATAATAGAATCAAAATTTATCAATGATTCTGCTAGGAATTTTACTTATAGAAAGCCTTTGCCATCTTCACCACCAAAATTACCAAAAAGTCAAGATAATTACACTGCTAGTTTTTATATTGAGCGTCCTCCCATTGAAAAAAATTGTTATCAAGAAATTACTAAACCAGGTGCTTTAATTAGAATTAAAGCACCCAGACAGATGGGAAAAACATCTTTAATGGCAAGAATTTTAGATCGTGCTGCCAAATTAGGATATCGAACAGCAGTATTAAATTTACAATTAGTTGACAGTCAAATTTTTAACAATTTAGATAAATTTTTGCGATGGTTTTGTGCTGCGGTAGCTTCAGAATTGAATTTAGCAACCAACTTAGATAATTATTGGAACGAAATTTTTGGCAGTAAAGTATCCTGTAAATCTTATTTTGAGAGATATATTTTGAAAAGTATTGATACTCCCATCGTATTGGCACTAGATGAAGTAGATCATATTTTTCAATATCCAGAAATTACCGTAGACTTTTTTAGTTTATTACGAGCTTGGCATGAAGATGCAAAAAATCGTGACCTTTGGAAAAATATGCGATTAATAGTTGTACATTCAACAGAAGCTTATGTGCCTATAGATATTAATCAATCGCCTTTTAATGTTGGTTTACCAATTGATTTACCAGAGTTAAGTGCAGATCAAATTCAAGATTTAGCTAGCCATTATCAATTGCAACTAGATATGTCTGAAATAGAAAAATTAATGGGAATTGTTAGGGGAAATCCTTACTTAATAAAATTAGCTTTATATCAACTTTCTCAAAATAATATTACCATATATGAATTGTTAAAAACAGCAGCAACAGATATAGGGTGTTATGCAGCTCATTTACAACGACATTGGTGCTACTTGCAACAATATCCAGAATTAGTACAAGCAGCTAAAACAGTAATAAATTGTCATCAACCAGTAAAATTAGAAAGAATCCAAGGATTAAAGTTACACAGTATAGGATTAGTAAATTTGCAAGGAAATCAAGCTACACCACGTTGTGAATTATATAATTTATATTTTAGAGATCGTCTGGAAAATTCAAATTTTTAGTAGTTAATATTCAGTAGTTAGTAGAGGCTATCTTTAACGAAGTCAGAAGTCAGAAGTTAGAAGTTAGAAGTTAGAAGTTAGAGGTTGTTTTTGTAACGGGGATTGAGAGCAACCATACAAAAACATTTCTTCTTAAAAGGCTTAGTTTTAGACCCAATTATTTTGACAAATAAAAAATTAAGCCTTTGTGTAGAGTTTTGTTGCTACGCGACATGAAAAGGTAGGAATAATTCTACAAAATAATTCCATATTTTCTGTTCTCTATATTATAACAATTCCTATCTGTGGCGAGTAGTAATTCTGGTTCGGTGGGAATATAAAAGAAGAAAAACAACTGTACCTCATACCGTTTCACGGAAGTCAAAAGTTAAAAGTTAGATTTTATAGGATAAAAACTGTTACTATACAGTAATTTCAGGAAATTATTTCACATTTAAAGTTCAAAACTAATGGATACTTAGGTAGAGTTTTATCTATAGTTGTTATTTTCCTTATTGCCCTAAAACTCTATAATTTATCAACTGTAAAACTGCTGTCATTTAACATTTAGTAAATGTAGAGAATGCCAGATATGGGAACAGAAAATATGTCAGAACAAAACATACAAATAATTTTGTCTACCTACTTAGGGACTTCCAAATAAAAAAAATATACAATTACAATATACAATTACCCTGAATTTAGGGAGTAGAGAAATTAGGCAGCAAAACTTTCCAGGTCTAGTTCAAAAATTGGATAATTTATTTTTTGCTATTCCCTTATTATTTATGCAAGACAAAAAAAATATAATTTTACATTTATTTTACTAAATCTAATCACAACTTAATTAATTCTTTAGATTGGGGATTAAATACAATTTGATATAGCAATTTGTTCTAGTTAAGAAAAGTAAATTAATATAGACCTTGACAAATAGACCTTGACAAATTATATTTAGTTCTTTAAGTTATTAACTGTTAATAAAAATTCTCAATAGTTAAGAAATATTTATGGAGAAAAAATATGAAGATAGCTTATGCAAAAATGTAGATAAAAAAGAGAAAGCATGGGAATTTACATTTCTAGGAGACAGTAGCTACATCTCGGAAAAGGAGAAAGACCATGAAGTTGCTCAACCATCAGTAGCAGAAACTAACTTCCCACTCACACAAGCAAAACGAGGCGATCGCTTATGTATCGTTGCTATAAATGCTGAAGGTGACATGACTCGTCGCTTGAAAAAAATGGGTTTGGTTGTAGGAGTAGAGCTAGAGGTACTCAGTCACAACCCCAGTGGTTCAAAGATCGTTGCAGTAGAAAGGCAAAATATTGGCTTAGGATCTAACCCTGCTAGGAATATTATCGTATCTTCCATAACTACAATAGGAGACAGTAGCTAACATAACATCATAACAATAACATCAGAGGTAGTAGAAATGAATTTAGCTGATTTAAGAACAGGGGAAATGGCAATAGTCGATCAAGTGCTAAACATTGGTCGCGAACAAGGAATAGTTCAGAGACTAGCAGCAATGGGAGTAGTTTCTGATAGACCAGTACAAGTCTTACGAAAAGCTCAATTCAATGGACCGTTACACATTCGAGTCGGAGCAACCACAGAAATAGCTATCCGACCCCATGAAGCAGAAATGATAGTTATTAAAACAGATGAGGATGATGAGATTAATTTCTATCAAGGTTCTCAAATGATTCCCAAATCTGTAATAGAGTTAATGGAGCAAGTCAAAAGTATATCAGTAATGATATTAATTTCTATTATTCTATTACTTATTAGTGAGCTTTATCAATTCCTAAATAACGGGAATATTAATCAAGCTAATCAACAAAAAATTGCTGCCAATCTAGTTCCTAACTCAACTTCAGAATTAACAGAAAATCAAACATTAGAGACAGTAGATGTAGACAAAGTTGCACCAACAATAGCTACAGCAAATAACAAATCTGCCTCCCCTGAAACGACAACTAAAGCTACTACTGAAAATACCAGCAACCAACTAGCAACAACAACTAATTCTAGTAGCGAAACTGTAGAGTCAATTGGTAAAAAAATTACCGACAAACAAGAAATCGCTAGGTTACAACAAAATCTCTATACCGATATTGATAACAACTGGAAAAAACCAGTAAAACAAACTGCAATTTATCTAGTTAAAGTAGATAAAAACGGGGTTATTATTTCTTACGAAGCTTTTAATCAAATAGCAAAAAATCATCTGAGCAGCACACCATTACCAAATTTAGTTAAGCCTAATAATCTTACTAATCAAACAGAATGGACTGAGTTTGCTATATTACTTTATGAAGATGGTAATCTAGAGATAGAACCAAAGTAATTTTATAGTCTTTATTGTGCAAAGGTTATGGTTGATAATAAAGCTATAGCAATCCTGTTTTAGTTGTAATATTTTGGTGGTAGGAACGATTTCCGTTTGTCATGCTCCTAATTACACGAATCGCCCGTACAGGAGTCATAATTTCCAAGGCTTTCAGTTGAGATTAACTATTATCAAACTTGTCACAACCTATTTGGGATTGCTATATAAAAAAATACAGTGAATTTTATCTGAGTGAGGTACAGTTTTACAGGCGACAAAGGTTTTATTTAAACTCTGGTCTTAAAGGCAGATTCTTCTTTAATATTTGTACTGCATATAAGTAGCTAGATATAAATAAACCTAACTATGTAACAAAATATAAATCAGCAAAAACCATTGAAATTGCTTCCTTCCACTCCGTTCCAGTCGCAATGACATAGTGAAATTTAATTAAACCAAGCTACTTACTTGGAATCTACTGTGTCTCACGAACTTAAGATAAATATAGCAACCCTAAATCATTTGTAAGAAATTAAAAAATAGATCAAAACTTTAAAACTCTTACCCTTGTTAGTTGTTGACTTTTTACCGAATAATTAAGGTCTAAAGCCTCTCCTTTTAAGGAGAAAAAAGAAAAAAATCATTTTGGTCAATCTTATCCGTTTTAAGGAGAGATAATAATTAATAATTAATAATTAATAATTAATTATTGAACAGATGTTTTTTTCACAACCTATTTAGGATTGCTATAGTAGAAAAAAATGACCAAAAAATCAGGTCTCCAACCTCTCCTTTAAAGCTATGCTTTATAAACATCTTTCTTAAGATAAAACGTAGACATTAGAGAGAAGTTATGTATTTGCCATTTAACGGATATTTCGGGAGAGTAAACGTATTTCGTATTTAGGCTTTTCTCCCCCGCTCCCGCCATCTCGCCATCTCGCCACCCCCCCCTCCACAGAGGTTTTCAGGAGTTCCTTATAAGGGATAGCCTTTAAAGGGGATAAGAAAAATAAAATTCAGTATTTCTAAGCTTCTACTGAAGTAGAAAATACTGTTAACTGATAACTCATAATTAATAACATATAACTGAAATGACTTGTCATAATAATACAGCAACAATCCCCAAATCTAATGCAACAAAAAGAGTTGCTTTAATAGGGATGCCAAATACAGGAAAATCCACATTTTTTAATCGGATTACTGGAGTTTCTGCCCATGTAGGAAATTGGCCAGGAATAACAGTCGATATTTTGCAAGCTGAGGTCAAAATAAATAACGAAACAATACAATTTGTAGACTTGCCAGGAGTTTATAATCTAAACGGTTTTTCCGAAGATGAAAAAGTCGTTCAAAGATTCCTAGAAAATAATCCTGCTGATTTAGTACTAGTAGTTATTAATGCCTCACAAATTGACCGTCAAATTCTTCTACCATTGCAGGTAAAAGCCTTTGGTTTGTCTGCAGTTTTGATGCTCAATATGTCAGATGAAGCCAAACAATATGGGATTAAAATAGACACAGAAGAATTATCTAAACGTTTGGGAATGCCAGTCTTTCTAACAAGTGCTAAATATGGCAAAGGCTATATGAACGCATATATGGCAATTTCCGAAGAGTTAAAAGAAAGCAAAAATCCTACAAAATTAGATATCTTAAAAGCAGAGGAAAATATTTCTGTTAACGAAATAGATGCTGTCTTAAATGGAACTGTGATTATGCCTTCCGAAATGGCAAAAAATTTCACAGCTCAAGTTGATAAAATTGTGCTTCATCCTGTCTGGGGTTTACCCTTATTTTTCCTGGGAATGTTCCTAGTTTTTTGGGCAGTTTGGAATATTGCACTTCCTTCAATAGACCTGCTCGAAATTGTGATTGAATGGATACAATCATCAATTGTTGAACCTCTAGTTCAACCTTTTCCACAGGTACTTCAAGACTTTCTAATTAATGGTGTTTGGGCAGGAGTAACTACAGTTGCTTCTTTTGTACCATTAATTATCGTATTTTTTATAATTATGGCAGTGTTAGAAGATAGTGGATATCTATCACGTTCCGCTTATTTAATAGATGCCTTTATGGCAAGATTAGGTTTAGATGGACGTAGTTTTGTACTGCACATAATGGGGTTTGGTTGTAATGTTCCAGCATTAATGGGAACCAGGGTAATGCGATCGCGTGCTTTACGACTCTTAACCATGTTAATTATTCCTTTTGGTTTATGTTCGGCGCGACTGCAAGTATTTGTATTTATTATTGCCGCAGTATTTCCTAATGGCAATGGAGCCTTTGTTTTATTCTCTCTATATATCCTCAGTTTTCTGGTTGCTATTATCACCGCAGCATTATTTCAAGGAATATATAAAAATGAAGAACCTTTTGTTTTAGAACTACCTCCTTATCGTTTCCCTACATTGAAACAAATTTTTCTGAGAAGTTGGGGAGAAGTCAGAGAATTTTTAGTTAGAGCATCAGGTTTTATTACTGTTGGTTGTATTGCAGTTTGGATACTCACAAGCTTACCTCCAGGGGCAACAGGATTAGATACAATTGGCGGTCAAATTGGTCAATTTATGAGTCCTATTATGGACCCTATTGGCATCAATCCTTATCTAACATTATCCCTCTTTTTTGGATTTATTGCTAAGGAAATTGTTATCGGTTCTTTAGCAGTTATCTATAGCATGAGCGAACAGGGTGTTAGTAGTAATATTGCAGAGACAGTTACTTTTATTCAAGGATATAGTTTCTGTATTTTTTGTTTACTTTATACCCCATGTTTATCTACTTTAGCTACTTTAGTCAAAGAGGCAAAATCATGGAAATTTTCCCTACTTTCTTTGGTATTTCCATTAGTTTTAGCTTGGGTATCGAGTTTTATTTTCTACCAAGGAGCTTTGGCTTTAGGTTTCTGAAATAAATGTTAGGTGAAAAGTTAGTTTATAGTTCTACCTCACAGTTTTTGATAAATGCTATATACAACAGTTTCCTACTTTGTGCATTACATATATTTATTTTTAGGGAATAGGGAGTAGGGAGTAGGGAACAGGCAAAAAAATATTCACCTTTAAGTTGTACCAAATTAATCACCGAATTTGCTGTAAGTTTTAGGAGTAAGTTAAAAACCTTCTCCTACTTTTGCTTTTGTATAATACCTAATACCAAATTGATAAATGTTTGTTACAAATAGCTAGGCTATTTTTTAGGAGTCAACAGAATTCAAAAGTCATGTATTCAAAAGTTGAAAGTTGAAACTAAGGTATAGTGCTACGTGCAAGTCAAAAGTCAACCCACCCCTAACCCCTCCCAGGAGGGGAAGTAGGGGCGAATGGCCATTCGCCTCTACAAAAGTCAAAAGTCATCCCTGAGTGAGTTTAATAATTTATAAATGTTCTAACCTTTGCTTCGAGTTCTATAAGCATTTAGCCATCAGTTATTAGCCATAGCGCGATTAATTTATTGTCAGCCAGAAGTGGAATTAGTATTGATAGTATTGAGGGAGAATTAAAAGTAATTATAAAAATTCCTAATCTTAGCAGTTATTGCCGTCATACTTGAGAGCTGACCAGCGAGCTAGGTGTTAACTCCGTATTTCCCAGGAAATGCTGACAAACTAAGATTGTATGAATTGAAAACTTTATTCTTTTCTCTAAGTAGAATGTAAATCCCTTGTTGATTCGCAAGGGGCAAATTTTAATTTTTGTAGAGCTATGTTACATTTAGTATTAAAGCTTGAAATTATATTTTGGATATAATATAATATCTCGGATAAGATAATAACAATATATTAATAAGAAGTAATGATGATGAATTTATCGGATTTAAAAACAGGGCAAATAGCAATAGTCGATCGAATTATCAGCAGTGACGATACAAGAAGAATTGTTCAGAAACTAGAAGAAAAGGGAGTAGTTTCTAATAAACCAGTGCAAGTCTTGCGGAAAGCCAAATTTTCTAGTCCGTTGCATATTAGAGTCGGTTCAAGCAAAGAAATAACTATTCAACCCCAGGAAGCCGAAATGATAATTGTTAAAACAGATATTTCAGCTAAAGATATGATCTCTGACAGTACAACAGAATTAACCGAACAAGTTAAAACAGCATCATTAGTTTCATTAACTACTATTATTCTAGTTGTTATTTCTGGATTTTATCGCATTCTGATTACTGGAGATATTCATCAAGGAAATGAAACAAAAGTTGTGGCTAATGTTGTTTACAACTCAAGTTCAACAGGGACAAAAAATCAAACATTAGAGACAATAGATAAAAGTCAAATTCAACCAACAATGGTCGGAAGTATTGAGACAGTAAATAAGAAATCTGAATTCTCAGAGAAGGCTGCGAAAAAAAATAATCAAAATACCAACAATCATGTAAGAGCAACAACTCATTCTCCACCCCAAAATATACAGCCAATAGCTAAAAAGATTACCAACAAAACAGAGTTATTAGAATTAAAACAAAAACTATACAATACTATCGATCAAACCTGGAAAACCCCCATAAATGTAACTTCAATATACCTAGTTAAAGTAGATAAAAATGGAGCGATCGCTGCTTACGAACCTTTCAATCAAATAGCAGCAGATAATTTGGAAAAGACACCTATACCCAGCCTAGTTAATTCTGACGCTACTAATAAAAAAGAATCACTCAAAACAGAGTGGGCTGAGTTTACAATTTTATTTTATGATAATGGTACTTTAGAGGTACAACCACAGTAATTTAACTGCCCTACTTTCGTTTCGCTGCACGTTTCATGTCTCGCAGCTTTTTGTAGGAAAAGAGAAGATATTTTAGCTAAGTAGGTCTTTATTTACCAAATCCCTACTTAGACTTTCAATTGACTAATAAAAATTCTCCATAAAATATTATAGTATTTTGGTTTTGTTGCATGAACAGGCGATATAGCGCCGCACTTGCTCCGCCAACGCGACAAATCCCAACCTCAAATATTGCAACTTTATTATAACCTAATTATCTATATAAAATGGATAAAAAAATCGAATATTGACATGAAATTAGACTATTTGTATGATTAGATACAATAGTTCTAATAACAGCTCAATAACTTAATAGAATTACTTAACTATATTGCATAATTATCTAAAATAATAAATATGAATCAGCCAAAATTTTTAGGTAAAGTATATTTAGTAGGAGCAGGACCGGGAGACCCCGGACTAATGACACTCAAAGCCAAAGTGCTATTAGAACAAGCTGATGTTGCGATCTACGATGCTCTAGTGAGTCCTGCCATCCTGACAATGATTAACCCCAATGCCGAAAAAATTAACGCAGGCAAACGTCGCGGTCGCCATTCCCTACAGCAAACACAAACAACTCAATTACTAATTGAAAAAGCAAAAACTCATGCAATTGTAGTACGTTTAAAAGGAGGCGACCCCTTTGTATTTGGTCGGGGTGGAGAGGAGATGGAAGACTTAATGCAAGCAGGAGTACCTGTGGAAGTTGTTCCTGGTGTTACCTCCGGTATCGCTGCACCTGCTTATGCTGGTATTCCCCTAACCCACAGAAACTATAGTTCCTCAGTTACCTTTGTTACAGGTCACGAAGCAGCAGGCAAATATCGACCAGAAGTCAATTGGCAAGCGATCGCCCACGGTTCAGAAACAATAGTGATTTATATGGGTGTTCATAACTTACACAATATTATCAAAGAACTTATCATCGCCGGGCGTTCCCCAAAAACACCCATCGCTTTAATTCAGTGGGGAACTCGACCTGAACAAAAAGAATTAATTGGCACTCTCGACAATATTGTAGAACAAATTGAAGCCAGTGGGTTTGAAGCGCCAGCTATTGCTGTTATTGGCAATGTAGTTAATTTGCATCAAATATTAGGTAGTAGGGAATAGGTAGTGGAGGAGAAATTGAAATACATCAGGTCTCTTTTTCCTCGGTAGAAAGAACTTGATGTTTTATTTATCAGTAGGGTTTGCTGAAAAAATATTAGGATTCATTAATGGATAATGGATAATGGATGATGGATAATGGATAATTACCTCTAGTTAAAACCGTACGGGAATTGAATATAAGGAAATATCCTAGCACTTTTCTCTTGGTCGATTGGATATGGCGAGGTTTCCTCCCCATCCCATCCTGACGAAATGCTCCGCAAACGACCGCTTTTTCCTCTTGAAAGGGGAGGCTTTAAAAGGTGAATTATTTAATTAATAATTATTCGGTAAGGAGTTATATCATGTCCGCTTGAATAGTTATAAATGAAGAGGGAGGAGGGGGAAAAAGAGGGTATAAAAAGGAGAAAGTTTTTTGTTTCACTCCGCGTTATATGTGGCGTAGCGGAACGGAGTTCTATCGCTAATTATCTTAGTTACAGTCGATAGGGATATCACTATTCCTCATAATAAAGACTTTAGCCTTTATCTGTAAATGCTTTGTGAGTTAATCAGCAAGCCCTAAGTAATTTCTGAACTTGAAATAATACCTAATACCTAATACCTACAACCAAACATCTTTTTTAAAACTGTATGAATAAATTTTCACTCGCCAAAAATAATCTAGTAGCACTCATTCTTGCAGGTGGAAAAAGTTCCCGTATGGGTAAAGATAAAGCCTTAATTCCTTGGGAAAAGATACCAATGTTAAAAAGGGTTTATCAAGTAGCAAATAAATGTACAGAAAAAGTTTATATTATGACTCCCTGGCCGGAAAAATATCAGCCAATTTTACCTACAGAATGTGAATGGTTAACTGAGTTAAAAACTGAAGGTCCTTTAGTTGCTTTTGCTCAGGGATTAGCTCAAATTAATAGTGATTGGATTTTATTATTGGGATGTGATTTACCTCTGTTAAACTCAGATATTATTCAAACTTGGGTAACTAAATTAAACCAACTTTCTCCAGAAATTTTAGCTTTAGTTCCTCAAAAATATCAAGGGTGGGAACCATTATGTGGTTTCTATCGGCAACAGATAAAAATAGAGTTAGAAAAAACTATTGATCAGGGTGAAAACTCGTTTCAAGAATTACTTGCTCAAATTCCAGTTCAACCATTATCTATTGATTCCGAGATAGCAAAAATGTTGTTTAATTGTAATACTCCTTCAGACTTAGATCGTTCATCAATGGATAATTGATAATGGATAATTACCTCTGGTTAAAACCGCAATGGAATTGAATATAAGGAAATATCCTAGCACTTTTCAATTGGGGAGATTGGATATGGTTAGATAACCCATCTATCCCATCCTAGGTCATGCTCCGCAAACGACCGCTCTCTCCCCTTGAAACAGGAGGCTTTAAAGGGTGAATTATTTAATTAATAATTATTAATTATTAATTTGTAAAAGAGGTAAAAACAGCTATTCAGTTGAGTTAAGCGAAGGGCGAAACCCAACCCACGTCTACTTTACTTTTCACTTAAACCATACTTATCTATCAAAGCATCCCTTGCTTGCTCCCGGTCATCAAAATGAATTTTTTCTGTACCGAGAATTTGATAATCTTCATGACCTTTTCCTGCTATTAATACCCCATCTCCAGATTGAGCTTCCATAATAGCAGCATGAATAGCTTGAGAGCGATCGCCTATTACCAAAGGTTTAACTTCTGGGGATATTCCCTCCAAGATATCCTGTAAAATTTTTTCCGGGTCTTCAGTGCGGGGGTTATCAGAAGTAACCACAGCTAAATCTGATAATTCAGCAGCAATTTTACCCATTTTTGGTCGCTTAGTGCGGTCGCGATCGCCTCCACAACCAAACACACAAATCATCCGACCAGGAATAAAAGGTCGCGCTGCTTTTAACAAATTTTCTAAACTATCAGGAGTATGAGCATAATCAACTATTACACTTACATCTTGCTCTTCTCTAACCTGTACCTTTTCCATCCGACCAGGTACTCCGGAAAATTCTGATAACTGAGCGATCGTCATTGGCAAATCTAAACCCAAATGTAAAGTTGCTCCCACCGCAGCTAACATATTAGATAAATTGTACTGTCCTACCAATGGCAAAGTAAAAGGAATCTCGCCCTGGGGAGTATGCAAAATTCCCTTAACTCCTGTAGGTTTGTATTCTAAATCTGATGCCCACAAATCGGCGGAAGTGTCACTCGTGCTGTAACTCCAAACCTTTTCCGACTCTAATCTGGCAATTAACTTTTTGCCATAGGGGTCATCAGCGTTAACTATCGCCCTACCCTTGAGATAGTCTGAACTAAACAGCAACGCTTTCGCCTCAAAGTAATCATCCATATCTTTGTGATAGTCGAGATGGTCTTGCGTCAAATTAGTAAATACTGCCACCTCATAAGTACAACCCCAAACTCGCTTTTGATCTAGAGAATGGGAACTAACTTCCATCACTCCATATTTACTACCTGCTACTAATGCTTGTGCTAGTTGCTTTTGCAATTCTACTGGGAAAGGTGTAGTGTAAGCTGCCGTTTCTGCAAATCCTGGCCAACGCGCATAAAGGGTGCCGAATAAAGCGGTAGGTAGTTGAGCATTATTGAGAAGAAATTCGACTAAATGGGTAGTGGTGGTTTTGCCGTTAGTACCGGTAATACCTACCATTTTCATTTTTTGCCCAGGGTAGTCATAGAAAGCAGCAGCAATTTCTGGGCAAGTTTGACTCATGTCAGCAACTGGAATAACACACTCATTTTTTGCTTGATGTTTTTGAGCTGCCGAATGAGAAACTATAGCTCCCACGGCGCCATTAGCGATCGCGCTTGACCAGAAGTCTCCCCCATCAACGCGGGTGCCTGGCATTCCTAAGAATAAATCCCCTGGTTGACAAGCATGGGAATTTGTGGCTAAACCTTGAATTTCTGTTTCTAAAGCTTGATGATTATTGGCAAGTGAAATACTTGGAACTTTTGCTAATAATTCTCTCAATTTCATATTAGTAACTCCGATAGTTTTTTTTAAGTTTTTTTATCTAGAATTTTTACTTTATTTTTGTTTAATGAAATCTATAAAATATTTGCTCAACAAAATTTGGTTCTCCTGCTCGCGTAATGATGAGAATATATATTTTTTTCCCACACTTCCCACACTCCCAACACTTCTGACACCCCCCACACTTCCTATACCATTACTATGCACCATCATCAATTTTTTTATGGGCGGGTTTTGTCTTCTGGTTATTAATGGCAGCCCAAGAAATCTTGTTGTTTAACCCGCCAGTTGAACTTTTGATTTATTCAATAAATTAGGCTTAACAACCATAAGGATTTTTTTGTTATCTATAGCAAAAATTTACAAATATTTTTGTAACATTTGCTGCAATTTTCTCACTGGCATTCGAGGAGAGGGGCGTGGTATGAGCTTTTCGGTTGTTGTATCTGTCTGTGATACGCAAAGTACAGGTACTTCATATTGATAGGCTTGAAACCAGTCATCACGAGTGGTAATGTCTCTAACCTCTAACTTGAATTTACAGAGGTTTTCGGGGTCTTTCAGTATTTCTTCGAGTTTTTCTTGAAGTCCTTCACAGAGGTGACAGCCTGGTTTACTATATAAGATTAGGTTCATAATTTAGATTAAATTCTGGAAAATTTGTTAGTTTAATTATTCTATATCCTTTATCTTCTTTTTTCCTCCTATTCCCCACTACCTACTACCTATTCCTTTTTGATGTTGAGCAAAAATGCTGCAAAATATTACTGCGAAAATTCTGTAATTCGGTCGAGGGATTCTTAACTGCAAATGCTTCCGATAAAGCATCAGAAAATAAATTACGTTCAGCCCAAAATTTAACTTTAGCCAAAGCAATAGTTTCTGGTGTAGCTTTTGCTTGCTTTAAACGAGTATCAAGTTTTTCTAACTCTTGAGTAATCACCTGACGTTCTAGAACATCCATAACTCTAAAAGTAATTCGTAAAGTAGGAAAAGAATACTCAGAAGCACTTGAATCATATATTCTCCAATAATAAGTATTACCAGGTTTTAATGATTCCCCATTGTAAATAATTATTTGCTGATTATCTTGAACTTTTTCAGCCCACAAAACCTGCTGACTATTAGCTGGACGAATCTCAATTAACTGCAATTGTCCTTGCCAAATAAATGTCGGACGAGTATTCCAAATTTTTCCCTCGACTTCTATTAAACCAGGAGAAACCAAACAGAAACTACCATTTCGAGTAGCACCATCTTTGGGGGTTACTGGTGGGTCTTCATCCGATCGATAAAATGAATCTTGAAAAACTTTTTCCCACGGATCGTTAGTACGATTATTTTCGGGAATATTTTGTGCTTTAATTATAGATGAAGTTCCGAAAATTGCTATTGTTAATGATAGGCAAAATAGCAGTGAATTGAGTTTTTTATTCATAAAAATACTCTTGTTAATATTGTGATAGTAGTCACATAAGGAAGAAAATTGTGGTAGTTGAAATGATGGTATACTGCAAATAATATGATCATATATACTTAATACCATACCCTTTGTCGCTTTATATTCTTTTTTCTACCTACTCCCTACTGCATTTTTGGCTTTGAGCAAAAATGCTGCAAAATATTACTGCGAAAATTCTGCAATTCAGTCGAGGGATTCTTAACTGCAAATGCTTCCGATAAAGCATCAGAAAATAAATTACGTTCAGCCCAAAATTTAACTTTAGCCAAAGCAATAGTTTCTGGTGTAGCTTTTGCTTGCTTTAAACGAGTATCAAGTTTTTCTAACTCTTGAGTAATCACCTGACGTTCTAGAACATCCATAACTCTAAAAGTAATTCGTAAAGTAGGAAAAGAATACTCAGAAGCACTTGAATCATATATTCTCCAATAATAAGTATTACCAGGTTTTAATGATTCCCCATTGTAAATAATTATTTGCTGATTATCTTGAACTTTTTCAGCCCACAAAACCTGCTGACTATTAGCTGGACGAATCTCAATTAACTGCAATTGTCCTTGCCAAATAAATGTTGGACGAGTATTCCAAATAAATGTCGGACTAGTATCCGAAATTTTATCCTCGACTTCTATTAAACCAGGAGAAACCAAACAGAAACTACTACTTCCCTCTCGAGTAGCACCTTCTTTGGGAGTTACTGGTGGGTCTTCATCCGATCGATAAAATGAATCTTGAAAAACTTTTTCCCACCGATCGTTAGTATTATTATTTTCGGGAATATTTTGTGCTTTAATTATAGATGAAATTCCGAAAATTGCTATTGTTAATGATAGGCAAAATAGCAGCAAATTGAGTTTTTTATTCATAACAATACTCTTGTTAATATTTTGATAGTAGTCACATAAGGAAGAAAATTGTGGTAATTGAAATGATGGTATACTGCAAATAATATAATATCATAATCAAAATTCGGTAAGTGAGAAAGCATCCTGTATCTTGAGTGGGTCTTAGATTCTGGAGGAGTTGTGTATGGTATGATATCAAGTCCGGTTGAATAGTTATAAATAACAAGCGAGTCCTCACTCCTCAGTCCTTAGGAGAGAAGAGGATAGAGTTTGAAGATATTAATATGATCGAGTTTTTTCTGACTAATTATCCGGAGACGATATGAGAGATTAGGGAGAGGAGGAAAAATTTGCTCTTAATATCTTAAAATTAACTAACATCTGGAAAAAGATTACTGAATCCTACTAATCACTTAATAGGTAATCTGAGCAAGTTAAGTATAGCATCTTTTTTGGGAATTGGTATTACCTCGACAAACCCATTCAAATATACTTAATACCATACCCTTTCTCGCTTTATCTTCTTTTTTCTACCTACTCCTTTTTGGCTTTGAGCAAAAATGCTGCAAAATATTACTACGAAAATCCTGCAATTCAGTCGAGGGATTCTTAACTGTAAATGCTTCCGATAAAGCATCAGAAAATAAATTACGTTCAGCCCAAAATTTAACTTTAGCCAAAGCAATAGTTTCTGGTGTAGCTTTCGCTTGTTTTAAACGAGTATCAAGTTTTTCTAACTCTTGAGTAATCACCTCACGTTCTAGAACATCCATAACTCTAAAACGCTCTCCTGCTAGTACATTAGGAAAAGTCTCCTCTGAATCAAATACTCTCAAATAATAAGTATTACCAGGTTGTAATGGTTCCCCATTGTAAATAATTATTTGCTGATTACCTTGAACTTTTTCAGCCCACAAAACCTCCTCATTATTAGCTACTAGATGAATCTCAATTAGCTGCAATTGTCTTTGCCAAATAAATGTCGGACGAGTATTCCAAATTAATGTCGGACGAGTATCCGAAATTTTCTCCTCGACTTCTATTAAACCAGGAGAAACTAAACACAACCACTTACCCCGACTAATACCTTCTTTAGGGGTTACTGGTGGGTCTTCTGAATATTCATAAAATGAATCTTTAAAAACTTTTTTCCACCGATCTTTAGTATGATTTATTTCGGGAATATTTTGTGTTTTTATTATGAATAAAGCTCCGAAAAATGCTATTATTAATGATACAAAAAATAGCATTGAATTGAGTTTTTTATGCATAAAAAACCTCTTGTTAATATTTTGAGAGTAGTCACATAAGGAAGAAAATTGTGGTAATTGAAATGATGCTAGACGGCAAATAATATGATCATAAAAATTCGGTATGTGGGAAACCATCCTGTACTGAAAAAGCAGCCTCAATGGTCAGTGACCGGAGAGAGTAGTGGCGATATAGCAGTCGAAGCAAAGGTTAGGACATCTCTAAATCCTGAAATCCTTTGACAGTTTACTATTCCCTATTCCCTATTCCCTATTCCCTAGCGCGGAGCGCTATAGAAAGCGCCTTAGGATCTGAGTGCTGTATTCCTACTACGGTAGGGTACTGGCAATGTGGCCGTTTTGCCTGATGGTATACTTTGTAAACGGGCAATGTGAAAAACTTGGCTTGAGCCAGTTTTACCGAATAATTAATAATTAATAATTAAATAATTCGCGCCTTGAAGCCTCCCCTTGGATAGGGGAAAAAGCGGTCGTTTGCGTTAGCGCAGCTCCTCTGCAAGAGGCAGCAGTCCGTTAGGATGGGATGGCGAGGTCTCCGTTCCCTCCGGGACGCTATCCTACGGAATGCTCCGCAAACGCGTTTCATGTCGCGCAGCGAAACGCTAGTCTCCAATCGACCAAGAGAAAAGAAAATATTCCTTATATTCAATTCCCGTAGGGTTAAAACCCGAGGTAATTATCAATTATCCATTAATGAAAACTCCTAATCGCAAATCCACCCCACTTTAGTCCGTGAAGTGTCAATTCCTTGAGAATCTTACTGTAAACTTGGGTCAATATCTACCTCTATTTCCTCCTTATTACTTAATACTTAATAAATACTAATGTTACCGGATATAATCTAGTATAGAGTGTTAAATTTAGGAGACATACAAAGAAATCGGGTTTCTGGGACAAATCCTTGGTTTGAACAATAGATATCTCCAGAAAAGAAGGAGTAGGTCCGAGGTAGGGGAAAATAATTGATGATTTCTGTACGATAATTGATTTGATTTTTTCTTATTGGAGATGTCTAATAGACATCTACGAAAAAACTGGATTGGGCACGACGCCTCGCCTGAGTAAGTTCTGAAATTAAATTTTGGGTAGCTCTTGAGCGCCAAAATTGGATACAAGCTTCGCCCATAGACTAGAGCAGTCAAAGCTCGCTTGTGATTTGACATTATAGCTGATACATTTAAGTCTTCTATTACTATCTGGCTGTGGTTAAGTGCCAAGTAAGTAGTTAGTTTATGCAATGTATCTTTCCTGATGTCAGTTATCCTGTTGTATAACTGAGCTATTTTGAGTTGCGCTTTTTTCCAATTATTAGAAAACTTGACTTTATTTCGGTTCAAATATTGCAACCAAGAGAGTTTAGCTTCTAACTTTTTGGGCGTTGCATATTTGTGGGATGAATTGTAGTTTTGGAGAAAGAGGAAGTAAAAGATGGGATTTACCTATTCCCAAAAGTTTCATCCCTTGATTGAGTAACGCCACTTTTTGTAAGATTTCGCACCAACAAAAACCTCACCAGTGGATAACGTGGCTAGAGATTTTACACCTAAATCTACACCCGTCTCCAGTCATATCATGTCCGTTTATATCGTTTGTGTAAAAGTTAGCGTAAATATCAACAGGAAATTTAAGTTTTTTCTTGCTCTTAAACCTTCCTCCCTCTCGTCCCTCTTCTCTGTTCCCTGTTCCCTACCTTTGCTATACAATACCGATGCTACCGGACATGATATCAATATCTCTCCATTTAAGATTTGGATTGATACTAACTTGATTCAGTATGTCGTCTACATCCCATGCCACCCTTAAAAAGGGCTTAGGTGATCCTAGTTCTCTTTTTAGTGTCAGGAATTACGCAAATACACTATATATAGCGTATACTAATCTATGCGTTGGCGGAGCCTAGCGGCAGCTATATCGCTACAAGTTCTAGTCCGCTCGCTTCCAGTTTTTCATTTGTCCTCTACTAATTATCAAAAGCGCTGTATATCAAGTTCGTTGGTATTATTTGTATAAACCTAGGGAAAATATCTGCTCAAGTAATAGTTTTTTCCTTCTTTGTTATACAAATTCACTTTAAGGATATCACAAATAGTTTCAAACTTTAAATGTCAAATAATTGCCTGAAACTATTGTATTGTTAAAGTTTTTAGTCTATCAAATTTAACTTCTGACTTCCAACTTCTGACTTCCAACTTCTGACTTCTGACTTTCGTGAAACGGTATTACTTCTTCATACTTCCTACTTCTTTGCCTAAACTTTGTAATACTGATGCTACCGGATATGATTTCACTCGTAAAATTGTTATACCAATTCACTTTAAAGATGTCACAAATAGTTTCAAACTTTAAATGTCAAATAATTGCCTCAAACCTTTCTCTTGTCAAAGTTTTTAGCCTATCCAATCTAACTTCAGAATTCAGAATTCAGAATTTTGTGAAATGCTATTACCCGATGGCTACCTGTAAAACAAGCCAGATGCCTTACTGTTTAAGCTTTAGGCTTAACTAGACCTACAATATTATAACTGAAACCCTTGTAGACGCATTCTATGGAATGTCTCTACTTTAATTTAGTATAATTATCTGGAATTAATATTATAGTCAACAAAAAATAGAAAATATAGAACAAATCATCTCAAAAAGAAAACAAAAAATGGCAAATATAGAACAAATCATCTCAAAAAGAAAACAAAAAATGGGATAATTTTTATCAACTAGTTGTGCAATCAAGAATTATTTGTGCTCCATACTATTATTGGTCAATGTTCGACATAAAATAAGAGGGTGCTTGTAATCATTAACTTATGTGAAAAATGGCAAATTACTAAATATAATAATTAGGTAAAGATAATGGAATCAGATATAATAGCAAATAATATATTAATTGTTGACGATCAAATTCCTAACTTACGAGTTTTAACAGCTATGTTAAAGGAAAAAAATTATCAAGTTAGAAAAGCTACTGATGGTGAAACTGCAATTGAAGCAGTGGAAATAGAACCTCCTGATTTAATTATTTTAGATATAAAAATGCCAGGTATGGATGGCTATGAAGTTTGTCAATCCTTAAAATTAAACGATGCAACTAAAGATATTCCGATTATTTTTATTAGTGCTTTAAATGAAGTATTTGATAAAGTAAAAGCCTTTGAGGTAGGAGGAATTGACTATATTACAAAGCCATTTCAGGAAGAAGAAGTATTAGCAAGAATCAAAAGTCAGTTAACGATTAAACAACAACAAAAGCTCTTAGAAAAAGAAAAAGAAAGACTCAAGCAAGAAATTGAAAAAAGAAAAGAAATAGAAGCAAGTTTATATCAATCTAGAGCATTGATTTCTAGTATTGTAAATAATTCCCTTGATGGGGTTGCTGCCTTGGAGGCAGTTAGAAATCCTAGGACAGGAAATATAGAAGATTTTCGCTGTCTAATTGTTAATCCTATTATGGCTAAAATTTTCAATCAACAATCAGAAGATTTAATTGGCAAGTTGGTTTTCAAAAGATTTATTAATAAAGTTGAGCTTAACTCATTTGATGATTTTGTTGGAGTTGTAGAAACAGGAATATCCTGGCAAAAGGATTTTAGTTATGAGTACAAGGGAGAGAAAAGATGGTATTCTTGTATAGCAGTTAAGTTAGATGATGGTTTTAGCGTTACAGTTAGAGATATTACTGAAAGAAAAAAACAGGAATTAGAATTAAATAATTTCGCTAGTATAGATAGTTTAACAGGTATTAGTAACCGCCGTATTTTCGATCGAACTTTAGGGAAAGAATGGCAAACTTGTCAAAGAGAAAAACAAGTTTTGGCCTTAATTATTATGGATATTGACTACTTCAAAAAATATAATGATTACTATGGTCATCAACAGGGTGATAATTGTTTAATCCGTGTTGCACAGGCAACTTCTAAAGTTATCAAACGCCCCAGGGATCTTGTTGCTCGTTATGGAGGTGAAGAATTTGCCATCATTTTACCCAATACAGATCGCAAAGGAGCGATCGCTATTACTAATATGATTCAACAACAGATTAAAGAGCTAGCAATTCCCCATGAGCGCTCAGAGGTAAGTCCTCTTGTTTCTGTTAGTCTGGGAATTTCCTGTGTGATTCCTACTGCAGAAAGTTCACCGAAGATTTTGTTTGATATGGCAGATCGAGCGATGTATACGGCGAAACACCAGGGGCGAAATCTGGCGATCGCCTATACTTCTTCCTGAAGGTTGTAATATAGAATCCGGGTAATTAGTTATCGTATCGCGTTGGAGTTAGGAGTTTAGGAGTCAGAATTCAGAATTCAGAATTCAGTATCAAGAAAGAATTTGAAGAGCATGAATTTTTAAATTCCTATTCAATAGAACATCTGTATTAAGAGGAAGTAATGGGTGCAATTACTGTATAACATAGAATCCGGTTATATAATATATGTTGATAATTTCTTAAATTACTTCAATCTCCCCTACTACCCTACTCCCCACTCCCAACTATACAGTAAGTATTCAACCGAATTTGATATCACATACATATACTATATACCGGATTCTATATAATAGACATCTCCGGAAAAGAGGAAATACTTAACACTTAACAGGGAACAGGAAGAAAGAATAGATAATTTATGGATTAGAATTGATTTGATTTTTAATTTTCACGCCTATGTCTAATGGAATAACCAATAACTTAGAATAAAACGGAAAAATCCTTTCACAGTTTAGATTATAGCTGTCAAAGCTCCCTAAACTAATGCTAATACAATCTAAAAAAAATAGTACAGCTAGTCTTTTTCCCTATGTGGCTACATTCTTAGCTATACTTGTGGTACTTGCGATCGCTTGGATTCTGGATCGTTCCGAACAAAAGCGATTTCAACAACAAAATCGTGCCAATGTTCTCCATCAACTTAGCACGGTGCGAGCTAACTTAGAAGCAGCTTTAAATCAGCGACTTTTCTTAATGCGGGGTTTAGTTGCTTATATTTCCTCAGTTAATCCTGATATTAGCCAAGCAGAATTTGAAAATCTAACTAGGATAATTGTAGCGAAACAACCAGGAATTCCTAGTGCTGCTCTATTTAAAGATTCCATTTGCACTCATCTTTATCCCCTTGCTGGACAAGAAGAAGCTTTAGGTTTTGAACCTCTAAAAGTACCAAATGAAAGGGAAGCATTCCAAAGAGCAATTAATACTAGAAATACGGTTGTTTCAGGTCCAGTTGATTTATTTCCTCAAGGAGGTAGGGTTTTAATTACCCGCACACCCATTTTTCTCACACCTTTTGGTCAAAAACCTGAAAGTGGAGCATATTGGGGTATGGTGAGTATTGGCATTGATTTCGATATCCTCTTGGAAGAAGCAGGAATAGTTAATCCTAAAGGAGAACTACAGTACACAATTCGAGGTCAGGATGGACTAGGAAAAGATGGGGCAGTATTTTGGGGAAATAAAGATATTTTTGCCAAAAATCCAGTAATTTTAGACGTTAAATTGCCTAATGGTTCATGGCAAATAGCAGCAATTCCCCTAGGAGGATGGCAAAAGAATAACCCCATATCTAGAAGATTATGGTTGGGTAGTAGTCTTGTCGCTATTTTGGTTGGTATCTTAATGTATATTTTAGTAAGCGCACCAGGACGTTTGCGAGAAGCAGTAAAACAAGCCACGGTGGCACTACGAAAAAATGAAGAACTATTGGAACAACGCATTATGGAACGTACTGCTGAACTAGGAAAGGCCAAAGAAAAAGCTGAAGTTGCCAATCTTGCCAAAAGTCGTTTTATTGCGAATATGAGCCATGAATTACGCACACCTTTAAATGCAATTTTAGGCTTTTCTCAAATTATGAAACGTCAGAGTTCTTTAAGTCAAGAAGTCCAAGAAAATATCAAGATTATTAGTCGTAGTGGGGAATATTTACTGAGTTTAATTAATGATATTTTAGAATTAGCCAAAATAGAAGCAGGAAAACAAAGTTTCAGACCTAATAATTTTGACCTATATTTTATTTTAGATGAAATCAAGACTCTTTTTGAAATAAAAGCTAAAGACAAAGGATTAGAATTAATTTTTGAAATAGATGAAACTGTTCCCAGATATATCTGCACTGATGAAACAAAATTACGTCAAGTTTTAATTAATTTACTTAATAATGCAATTAAATTTACTTTTGAGGGTAGAATATTTGTGAAAGTAAAAACTCAGGGTAGCACAGACATATTGCCTGTTTTAGAAACTCAAAAATCTGTATTAGGAATTAAAAATCAAACAATCAATACCTCAAAATTACTGTTTACTGTAGAAGATACAGGAGTAGGGATAGCAGCAGCAGAATTAAATCAAGTATTTGAAATATTTACTCAAACAGAATCAGGAAAAAAAAGTCAAGAAGGCACAGGTCTAGGATTGTCTATCACCCGTACTTTTGTCAAATTGATGGGAGGAAATATTACTGTTAAAAGTGAACTCCAAAAAGGCTCTATCTTTGCATTTAATATTAATGTAAATATAGTTAATTCCACAGAAGTAAAAGTAGAAAAAATAGAGCATTATCCCATTAGATTAAAATCGAATCAGCCCACTTACAAAATACTAATCGTAGATGATATAGAAATTAATCGTCAATTATTAATCAAATTACTAGAGCCATTAAAATTTGAACTAAAAGAAGCTATAAATGGTCAAGAAGCAATTGAAATATGGCATAATTGGCATCCTGACTTAATCTGGATGGATATGAAAATGCCTGTAATGAATGGTTATGATGCAACTCAATATATTAAAGGCACAATACAAGGAATAAAAACGAAAATCATAGCATTAACCGCGAGTGTATTAGAAGAAGAAAAATCAATGATTTTATCAGCAGGCTGTGATGATTTTGTGAGAAAACCTTTCCGAGAATCTATGATTTTTGAAACAATGAAAAAACATTTAGGAGTTGAATATATTTATGCAGAAGAAGAGGAAGAAGCTGAAACAAATAAAATAGAAGCTTTAAAACCAGAGGATTTAATTATCATGCCTCCAGAATGGTTAGAAAAGTTGTATTATGCGAGTAAAGCTTTAAATGATGATATGGCTTTAGGGCTAATTGCAGAAATACCAGAAACACATTCTTTATTAGCTAATCAGTTAACTTCTTTAGTTGAGAATTTTAAACTCAAGCAAATTAAAACAATCATCGAATTAATTTTATGAAAATTAAGAGAGTAGGGATTAGGGGAAAAAATATACTTGTATACTTAATAAGTAGATCGAAAATAATTTTGCCTACCTACTTAAGGTTAAGGGCAGTGTTTTTTGTTTGTTATTGACTTTGAGTTTAGTCTTAAACGATTTCATTTTAACTGGTTAGCTACCTCTTTCAATTGCTTAACAATTTGCTGGTTTTTATCGCTTCTTGAACCATAGAGTCTGGCAGAAAATACTGTAATTATTTCGAGCACATCTTCAGCCAAAACTTCTTCAAAGGTAGAATCTTCCGAACGATTAATGATTACTACTTCTGTACCAAATATTTCACACAAAGTAAATATTAAGTCACTACCAAATCTCAGCAATCTGTCTTTATGAGTTAAGACTAATCGTTCTACTTGCTCTGAGCAGATCAGTTTGATTAACTTAATCAATCCTTTTTTGCGATAGTTTAAACCACTACCTGAGTCTGATATGACTTCAAAAGACCAACCTTGTTGAGCGCAATATGCTTCTAAAACTATTTTTTGGCGCTCTAAGTCATCTTTTTGGTCATGGCTACTGACTCTAGCATAGGCAACGGTCAAAGAATTATCTTGTTTGTTACCGATTAAGTTAGAGACAGTAAATCGTCGATGACCACCTTCGGTACGGATTGATTTGATCCGTCCTTCAGTTTCCCATCGTCTAATTGTTTTTGTTGACACTCCTAGCAGTTCTGCTGCTTGAGATACGGTTAATAAGTTAGACATGAATCTAGTATATCACAATAGACCTCTCCGGAAAAGAGGGAGTAGGGAGTAGGGAGTAGGGGAAAGAATTAATGATTTCTGCGTATGGGATTGATTTGATTTTTAATTATCACGCCTATGTCTAATATAGCAATTCCCATGTTTTAGGGAATAGGGAACACTTAACTGGGAATAGGGAATAGAAAAGAAATAAAAATAAGTGTACCTCATTAGCCTGAGAAACGCTATAATTATTTTAATACTGTTGACTACCCTCTTCTACAGACCTAATACCAAAGCGCATCAATGAGGTATGGGGAACGGAAAGTTGGGAAAAAGCTCTCAAAACATAATTGAATTAATAATCAACTGTTGCGCAACAGTTGTTGTAAAAATCAACTAAAGTGCTACTATTTAAATGAAACCATTTGTATCTAAAACTTTGGCAATTTTTTGTCCTGTACTTAGCTGAATTTTATACTTAAACTTTTAGATTGAAATGACACAATAAACAAAACCAATATTCTATTTTGTGTATTTTTACGGATGTTTTTACAGTTGGATATATCGATAAATTTTTTTCTATTTTAAAATTATTTATAAACTCCATTCAGTGAGAGAAATAGGCAATATAAACTTATGCAATAATTGAGATTGGAGATGATTTAAAAACCCCCAATATACGGCTTTAGTCTTACTTTTAGACTATTTACTTTTGGCTTTAAACAATCAATAAATGATTTTACTTAAGTAAAAACTAGCAAAAAAATATGATAAATACAAGTTATATTTGCTATACATAAATAAATCTATAATATCCAGGAACTATTATCGAAAATATTAGTCCGGAGCCAGGAACAATCAAATTATAAAGTTCAAGATTTTTTAGAATTATTTTCCTGATATAAAAACTCAAATTAGTAAAACTAGATAGTTGAAATACTTATTTAATATCAAACAGATAAATTGTCAAGTAAGGCAATTATTATCTAATATCAAATCCGGTTAAACAGTCATAGATTGGTTAAGTCAAAAAGAGTCAGGAGGCAGAATTCAGAATTCAGGAGGAGAGAGAATCACTTTGACTTAGTAGTTATGACGATTCAGACGGATTCGATATAACAACCAAATTAACAAAATCAACTCCTTAACAAGGAATACTAAACCAGAAAAGCATAGTATTTTTTTGTCAATTTATTGCCAATTTAGAGTCAAAGTTATCAATTTTTATCAAAAAATACTCAGAAGACATCTCCGGAAAAGAGGGAACAGGGAACACTTAACTGGGAACACTTAACCCACCCCTAACCCCTCCGGTGGAGGGGAGTAATTGATAATTTCTGGATCACAATTGATTTGATTTTTAATTTTCACCAGATGTCTAGAGTATTTAACAACTCTTTCATAACTTACTAATAGTCAACATAAACTACAAAATAAAAATTACCATGTCAGAAATAATAATTAATCCTACCTTACCTGAAAGTATACAAGTTGATGCTAATACAGGTACAGTAATCATCGAAGGATTCAACGATCGCCCAAACCGCTTAAATGGCACTATTAATAACGATCGAATCCAACTAGGTTCTCTGAATGATGTAGCGGTTGGTTTAGAGGGTGATGATACCATCTGTGGAGGAGATGGTGATGACTCAATGATAGGTAGTCAAGGGGATGATTTTCTTCAAGGAAAAAACGGGAATGATGTTCTCCGAGGTGGGGGTGGCAACGACGAACTCCAGGGCAACCGGGACGATGATACCATCACAGGAGAGGATGGTAACGATATTATCTATGGTGGAAAAAATAATGATAACCTTTCTGGTGGAAATGGCAACGACACCATTTATGGTAATGAAGACAATGATACAGTGGATGGAGGTGATGGAGATGATTATATTCAGGGTAACGAAGGTCTTGATACCATCGCTGGTAGACTTGGTAATGATACTATATTCGGTGGAAAAAATAATGACTTCGTTGAAGGTAACGAAGGAGATGATATCCTGTTTGGCAATCTAGGCAATGATACCCTTAGAGGTGGTGATGCTAATGACTTTCTCCAAGGCAACCAAGGAGATGATATCCTGTTTGGGGAAGAGGGTAGGGATACTCTCCGAGGTGGAAAAGAAAATGATATCCTGGATGGTGGAGTTGATAATGATTTTTTATTAGGTGATGATGGCAATGATACATTATTCGGCGATATTGGTAATGATTGTTTAGAGGGTGGTATTGGTGCTGACTTCCTCCTAGGTGGGAATGGTGACGATACTCTCCGAGGTGGTGAAGGTGCAGATACCTTTATTGGTGGCATTGGTAATGACATAATTGATGGTGGCAGTGGGGCAGATTTTTACATCTTTGATAATGCTCCAGGAAATGTTGATACTCTCACGAATTTCCAAGGTACTACACAGGGGGATATTATTCAGATAGATGATGCGATAATTTCTGGTAGCACTGCGGACTTACAAATAGTTCAAGATATTGGAGAATTTAATGGTGTTAGTAATATAGTCTACGAAGAAGATACAGGTAATCTTTACTTTGTTGACTTAAGTAACACACTACAACAGTACGCAGTTTTAGAAATTCCATCTGCTCAAGATATTCTTACTACAGATGACTTTGAAATTATCTAAAACACCAGTAAAAAAATCATTTGAGTCAATCCAATCTTTTTTGAGTCTTGGTGAAATAAGGTATGAAATTCGTATCGAAGTAAGATTGATAAATAGTTGTGCTTTTAGGAATTTCCTAGTTGAGAGAGGGAACAGGGAACAGGGAACAGGGAACAGGAAGTCTATAGGATGTGTAATTAATTTTGCATAGGAACTTAGTAAGAAAAAAAGCTCTTTTAACTACTGACTACTGTACGGACGATTCGCGAATCTCGCCTACTAAAAATCATACAATCATTCACCAACACCCTTTTTTGATATTATAACAACAAAAAAATTATTCCCAAAAACTATAGGAGTTAATATAGCAAACTTTAGTCAAACTTAGTGTGATATCAAATCCGGTTGAATACTTATTATATAGTTGGGGGAGTAGGGGAGATTGAATATTGAAGTTATAGTTATAAAATAAACATATACTATAGCAATTCCCAAAAAGCGTGAGATACAAAATTCCCTGGTTTTAGGGAACACTTAACTGGGAATAGGAAGTAGGGAGTAGTAATTCTGGTTCCGTAGGAATAAATAAAGAAGAAAAACAACTGTACCTCATTAGCTTGGGAAACGCTATCTATATATAACCGGATTCTATATGAAAAAACGTTTTACAGAGACACTACAAATTTCACTGATTCAAATCGTTTGGGGTAGCGATTTTATTATGCTCGTAATAGTAAAATTAAAGAGTATAAAATTAATAACGCAGGGCTTACGCAGTACCGGTATATATAGTGTATTTTGGTGATTATTTCAGATATTTTTACTACAATTACTGCCTTTGCCTAAGTCCTGTAATAGTAAAATTACTGCTAAGTTCAATAATTAATAATTAATAATTACCTCTCCTTGAAAAGAAGAGGATTGACTCAAAGGAAAAATTTTTCTTGTTTCTCCTTTAAAGGAGAGGCTTTAAACCTTAATTTTTCGGTAAGAGGTTCCGTTAATCCTTATTTTGGTGTTTATAATGATTCACAAAACCTCAAATAATTATTATTTCAACTAACTCTAATAAGGTTTTTAGGTCTGTTTATTCTTTTACTATTCATGTTTTGTTTGTCACTAAATAGTTTAAAAAGCAAGGAATATCAAGAGTTTTTGTTGATGCTCTATTTTGTTACATAGTTTGGTTGATTTGCCCCTACCTACTTAACGTAGATATTGAGAAAATATTACCTGAAAACCCAACATAAAAAAATTATTCTGGCAACTTATATTGTCCGACAATTTTCTTAGCAAACTCTGGCACATGAGCCTCTAATTTTTCTGGATGATTCCGCTTTACATAAAGATAATTGCGAGTAAAATGGGAATCAATAGAAAACCGCCCATATTCCAAACCTTTAGGACCAATTCTTTCAATTACAACTCCCATTAATTTTGCTGCCCACATTGGTAAAGTTACAGCTTGGTCATAAGCTGGAATACTTTGTTGAACAGCTTGATGTCTATCTCCCTGAGACATTACAGATTGAGTATCTAATTGATTCATCACCAAATCTAACATTTGTTTTCCCGTCTCATTTCTAACAGTAAGCCACTGCCAACCAAAGGGCGCTCCCATATATCCCACTACCAAATCTGCTAAACCATTTACATAGTCAAAACAACTCAGACAAGAAGGGGCAAAAATATCTTTCAGCTTTTTAGTATTCAAACCAAAAAATGGTACTTTTTCTATAGTTCCATCCTCATGTTTAAAATGTACTCGAAAGTCTTGCATAAATTCATAATGCACAACAGTTTCTGGTGACTTACTTGTAGTTTCCAAGAACTTTTGCAAACCATCTCTTGTCACATTATCCACACAGGGAGTTCCCAAAACATAGAGCTTTTCTAAACCTAATTTTTTTTCTACAGCTCGTAATGCTTGAATCTGACAACCAACCCCTATTACTAATAATTTTTTCAGCCCAGAATTTTCAATTTCTTCTAATACTGAAAGATTAGGAGAAAGAGTCGGTTTATTAACTTTTGCCGCCAATACTTCCTCTGGAGTACGGGCAATAACTGGCATTGGTTGAAAGCGGTCTTCCTTGGTATTTTGCACGCAGACTACACCCTCAACAATACCTCGGTTCAACATTTCACAGGCGATCGTACTTACAATACCAGTCCATTGTGCGCCTTCAATAGGTTGTTTTTTCCGAGCTGCCATCATATCCTGATGAACGCCGAAATAGGTTTCATTATCATTATCCAGGTTGCGGGTGCGTCCGTGAGTTTGTTGTTCGAGGTTGTCGAATTGTTGGTTAAGAAATGCACAAGCATCCTTGACATAATGGATATAATATGTATCGCAAAGACCACATTCGCTACAGAGTTCTTTGGCGGGGCGACGGGCACCTGGTCTGAGAGCTTTGGCTTTCTTATGTTTGGGAGTGTTTGGAGTTGAAATAGTCATAGAAAGTTGATTTGTTAAAGTGAGTGACTTTTATCTAGGATACCTTGTCATCAAATCAATCTCACTGTATAGTTTCAAAATCAATTATCAGCTTATAGATAAAGCTGGTTTAGCCATCTAAATCGATAATTAAGGATAACTGGACAAAAATGGCCACCATACCCCCAATCAATGATGTTTACGAATTTCTAGAAGACTACCTTAACGATGAGGAAAACTCTACAGTTTTCGGAACTGCTTTAGCCTATAATCCTGATTTGGAAAATTCTTCACCCTTTGTTTTCCGAGGCGAAACAGGATTAGAGAGAGTTGATATTGCTGACAATTTTGACTATACTGAAGCAATTTGGTATCAAGTACCTGTGGAAATGGAGGAAGCTTTATGGAGCGAGCCATATTTCGATATTCGTGGTGCAGGTGAGGATATAGCTCTAACCACTTATTCTATTCCCCTATATGAAAATAACGAATTTGTGGCGATCGTTACTAACGACTTGCTATTGGCAAGTATTGATGATTTGGGAGGACAACAAACTCCTATTAGTGAAGCTCTTAATAGTTTTGCAGAAACATTTAATCCAGATGCAAATAATGATGGAGTCTTGGATGACCAGGATATTGAGGGTATTTTCGAGGATTTAGAAACCTATCTGAATGATGAAGGTAGTTCTACTGTTTTTGGTGGTGCTTTTGCCTTTAACCCAGAGGTTCAGAGTGCTGCCCCTTTTGTTTTCCGAGGTGAGGAAGGATTAGAACGAACTGATGTTCCTCCAGGAACTGATTATACTACAACTGTTTGGTATGCAGAACCAGTTGAAGCAGGAGAAGCTGTTTGGAGTTCTCCCTACTTTGATGTAACTGGTGCAGGTGAGGATATATTTCTAACAACCTATTCTATTCCCTTTTTTGCCGAAGATGATTCTCTAGTTGGTGTTTTAACTAGCGACCTCCTGATAGAATCTTTTGAATCAGGTGAAATTGAATCTCAACAGGATGTTATCAGGGAATCAGCTTTAGAATTAGCTGAGGATGTTAGTGAAGATTTATTGGAAATTCCTGTCCCTCCAACTGCGCCTTTTATTCAACAAGATTTGTACTTCGGACTGAGCAGACCTGATGGTGGTGAAGTTTCTGAAGCAGAGTTTGAAACCTTTTTAAATAATGTCATTGCACCTAGTTTTGCCGGTTTAACTCTGTTCGATGCTCAAGGACAAGTACGAGATGGTGATACCATCCTCACAGAACCTTCTAAGGTGGTGACTTTACTGCTCGAAGATACCGCAGAAAACGAAGCTGCTGTCAATCAAGTTGTGAGTGAATATGCAGCACAGTTTGGCGGAGCGGGTGTTCTAGAAGTCGTGAATAAAGATGACTTCCAGGTGAGTTTTGGGGTGGCAGAGGATATAATTGAAAATGATCCGACTCCAGAACTGATTCAAGCAGATTTGTATTTTGGTCGCAACTTTGACGGAGGGGAGGTTTCCGATGAGGAATTTCAATCTTTTGTCACTGATGAAATTGCATCTCGTTTTATAGGTTTGACTCAGTTCGATGCTCAAGGACGAGTGCGTGACTCGGATGACAACATTTTGAGCGAACGCTCTAAAGTTGTTACCTTACTGTTAGAAGATACCGAAGCTAACGAAACCGCAATTCAAGAAGTATTGGGAATTTACCAACAAGAGTTTTCTGGTAGTGGGGTAGCACAAACTGTTAATGAAGATGTAGCGATAGCTTTTGAAGTAGTAGAGGATATAATTGAAAACGATCCGACACCGGAAGTAATTCAAGCAGACTTATATTTTGGTCGCAACTTTGAGGGAGGAGAGGTTTCAGACGAGGAATTTCAATCTTTTGTAACTGATGAGATTATATCCCGTTTTCCAGGTTTGACTCAGTTCGATGCTCAAGGACAAGTAGGAGATGATGCAGAACTCTCTAAAGTTGTCACCTTACTGTTAGAAGATACCGAAGCTAACGAAACCGCAATTCAAGACGTGCTAACTACTTATCAGGAGGAATTCAACGGTGCAGGTGTCGCACAGGTAATTGATGAGGATATTGAAACTTCTTTAGATGCAACAACTTTGGAACCAACTGCGCCTTTTATTCAACAAGATTTGTACTTCGGACTGAACATCCCTGATGGTGGTGAAGTTTCTGAAGCAGAGTTTGAAACCTTTTTAAATAATGTCATTGCACCTAGTTTTGCCGGTTTAACTCTGTTCGATGCTCAAGGACAAGTACGAGATGGTGATACCATCCTCACAGAACCTTCTAAGGTGGTGACTTTACTGCTCGAAGATACCGCAGAAAACGAAGCTGCTGTCAATCAAGTTGTGAGTGAATATGCAGCACAGTTTGGCGGAGCGGGTGTTCTAGAAGTCGTGAATAAAGATGACTTCCAGGTGAGTTTTGGGGTGGCAGAGGATATAATTGAAAATGATCCGACTCCAGAACTGATTCAAGCAGATTTGTATTTTGGTCGCAACTTTGACGGAGGGGAGGTTTCCGATGAGGAATTTCAATCTTTTGTCACTGATGAAATTGCATCTCGTTTTATAGGTTTGACTCAGTTCGATGCTCAAGGACGAGTGCGTGACTCGGATGACAACATTTTGAGCGAACGCTCTAAAGTTGTTACCTTACTGTTAGAAGATACCGAAGCTAACGAAACCGCAATTCAAGAAGTATTGGGAATTTACCAACAAGAGTTTTCTGGTAGTGGGGTAGCACAAACTGTTAATGAAGATGTAGCGATAGCTTTTGAAGTAGTAGAGGATATAATTGAAAACGATCCGACACCGGAAGTAATTCAAGCAGACTTATATTTTGGTCGCAACTTTGAGGGAGGAGAGGTTTCAGACGAGGAATTTCAATCTTTTGTAACTGATGAGATTATATCCCGTTTTCCAGGTTTGACTCAGTTCGATGCTCAAGGACAAGTAGGAGATGATGCAGAACTCTCTAAAGTTGTCACCTTACTGTTAGAAGATACCGAAGCTAACGAAACCGCAATTCAAGACGTGCTAACTACTTATCAGGAGGAATTCAACGGTGCAGGTGTCGCACAGGTAATTGATGAGGATATTGAAACTTCTTTAGATGCAACAACTTCGGGAGCAGATAACCTCGAAGGTGATAGTGGTGATAACCTTATCAGTGGTCTTGGTGGCAACGATACTATTGCAGGTTTTGCTGGCAATGATGAACTGCTTGGCAACCGAGGTGACGACAGTATTAGTGGCGGTGCTGGTGATGACACTCTCAAGGGTGGTTATGAAAACGATACTCTCAAGGGTGGTAGTGGTGATGATAGTTTGATTGGTTGGATAGGTTTTGACGCATTATTAGGTGGTAGTGGAAATGATAATCTCAGTGGTGGTCAAGGTCGCGATCGCCTCAATGGTGGTGAAGGTGATGATATTTTGACTGGTGGTGCTAGTCGAGATAAATTTATCTTTGCTGCTAATCAAGCATTCAGCGAAGTAGAATTAGGTGTGGATGAAATTACCGATTTTGTACCCGGTCAGGATATGATTCTACTAGACTTGACAACATTTACTGCCATTACAACTGAAGCGGGTGCTAGTCTGGGTGATGAATTTGCTTCAGTTGATGGTCTTGTTGCTGAGAGTGAAGCTATAATTGTTTATAATTCGATTGATAACGGGTTGTATTATAATGCTAATGGTAGCGAAGATGGTTTCGGAAATGGTGGTTTATTTGCGACTATTTCTGATGAAGTTTTTCCAACAGTGGATGATTTCTTAATTAGAGCATAAAATCTATCTGTAGGTTGCGTTGCAACGCATCTCGCACCTTGTTTATTTACTTACGAAACTTGGTGAAAAACAGTAATCAGGGCAATAAACCCGGTTTCTTGTTTGGTAACTAATTACCCGAATTCTATTGACCCATTTTTACCATGTCTGGATAATCAGCGATAAAAAAGTTTTTGTTTAAAGTTTTTGTTTGTAGTAGGGTTTTAGCCCCAAATTATAGAAGTTGCTAAAGCCCTACTACAAGCTTTAATTATAACTATTCAACCAGAGATGATATAACTACACATTCAAGGAGAAAAAATTAAGTGCCTTACAGCGATTTCACATTACCCAAAATCCAACAATAATTTTCTTTAACCATCAATGAAAAAATCGATTTTTTGGCCAATATTCCAGAAGTTCAACCAAGTGATTTTTTAAAACAAACATTACAAAATAACTTACCATTAGCCTTAGCAATTAATACAGAAAAAGCCCGTTTCCTGACGGAATGCTCCGCAAACAGAAATGATTATTGCCCCGATTTTAATAGAATTCCGAAAAATCCTGAATAATCAAATTAGCCTGTTTTCAGGAACAGAATTTAACGTGGATACTGCCAGAGAATTAAATGGTACTTGTGACTTTCTCATCAGTCTAGACCCAGAACAACTATTTATTAAATATCCAGTTTTTGCCATTGTCGAAGCTAAAAAAGAAAACTTAAACGCCTGACTAGGGAAATGTCTCGCAGAAATGATTGCAGGACAAATATTTAATCAGCAACAAGGCAATCAAATTTCCACCATTTACGGCGTCGTCACAACTGGAAATATTTGGAAATTCTTACAATTAGAAAATGCAGAAGTTCACATCGATCTAACTGAATACTTTATTAATAACTTAGAGAAAATTTTGGGAATTTTATCCCTGGGAATTAATAGTAATTTGCCCAACCAAAAGGTTTTCAATAATGAATAATGAATAATTAATAATTAATAATTACCTCTCCTTGAAAACGGATAGGATTGACTAATCATGAAAATTTTTATTCTCTTGGTCGATTGGATATGGCGAGGAGACCTCGCCATCCCATCCTAACGGACTGCTCCGCAAACGACCGCTTATTATCCCCTATCCAAGGGGAGGCTTTAAACCAAAATTTTTCGGTAAAAAAAGAATAAATTAATTGAAAATGCTATATGTCAAGACATCCTCTCAAGAGGGGAATATACTGACAATTTTCCCAGTAATACCAATTTAAAAAAAGAATGTTAGGAATAATAACAACTATTAAATTTACGGTAAATGTTTATTTGACAAAAAAGACAATTACAACATAAAAAATAGTCTCAAATTTATTCATTTTGACTCCTGACTCCTGTCTACTGACTCCTTTTTCTGTATCTTTAGAATACAAAAATTTGCATTTCTGCCGGATTATTTAAGAAAAGTTAAGTTAAAAGTAAATTTTGTTACAGAATTCAACTGAAGTAAATTGAGATACTATTTAGGTAATTTTATTGGCCACCAAATGAACAGCTTTAGCTTGGCTTCCCTAATATTTCCAGCAATCTTAGGACTAATAACAGGAGTAGGTCACGGAATCGTTTCCCATCAAGCAGATTTACCAATATCCCTAACTGACCAACTTCAATTACCTCTACAAATTAATCAATCCTGGGAAAAATAAATATTGATTAAGAGTATCTAATTTTTATTAACAGTATCTACTTATACAGAAATATCTGAGATAATAGAGGTGTAAGTAATTGAGGATACTTAGAATTATGCAATTTCAGCACTCTGAGAATAAATCCGCTTTAGACCGAGTTGTCGCTAGTTTTCTCGTAGCCTTTTCGATGTTCATGGTAAGTTACACTGCAACCCGTGTTTATCTAGCTGACTCATCACCAGTAAATGCTCAAGCAGAATCAAATGTTATCCCTCATCCAGTTTCGTTGTGGAGCGAGTTGGGGAAATAATCATTGTCAAATATTGGTAAATGGGAAACTATAATTCGCCTTGAGTGCATAATTCTGGGGTTTTCACAGAATTATGCACTAACTTTTCAGGTTATATCAGTTTTATAGAGCAGGTTTGATCCATCCTCAAAAATTTGTTCAAGTTAATTCCAGTGAATAATAACCCCCGTCAATTAGCTTTTATAATTCTCCAAGAAATACATCGAAAACAAGCTTTTGCCGATTTTGCTTTAGATAAATATCTGAGAAAAAATGACTTAATTGATGCTAACCGACGATTAGTTACAGAATTAGTTTATGGGTGTGTCAGAAGACAGCGATCGCTTGATGCTATTATCGACGAATTAGCAAAAAAGAAGTCTCACCAACAAAACCCAGATTTACGCATAATTCTCCATATTGGTTTATATCAATTATCTTATTTAGAACAAATTCCAGAATCAGCAGCAGTTGATACAACAGTTGAGTTAGCCAAACAAAATAAATTTGCTAAATTAGCAGGTTTTGTTAATGGTTTACTCCGAGAATATATTCGGCGCGACTTGACTATAAATCTGCCAGAAAATCCAGTACAAAAATTAGGAATATCCTATAGTTTTCCTGACTGGATAATTGAATATTGGATAGAAAAATTAGGTTTAACGGAAGCCGAAAAATTATGTTCGTGGTTCAATCAATCCCCAAGCATTGATTTAAGAATTAATCCCCTCAAAACTTCTCTTGAAGAAGTAGAAACAGCAATTAAAAATACAGGTATTTCTGTTAACAGAATTTCCCAATTTCCCCAAGCTTTAAGATTAACTGGAGCAATAGGGCAAATTCAAAAATTACCAGGTTATAACGAAGGTTGGTGGTCAGTTCAAGATAGTAGCGCTCAGTTAGTTAGTTATTTATTAAATCCTCAACCAGGAGAAATAATAATTGATGCCTGTGCTGCGCCTGGAGGTAAGACGACTCATATAGCAGAATTAATGGGAGATAATGGTAAAATTTTTGCTATTGATAAAGCTGCTTCTCGGCTGAAAAAATTAGAGCAAAATGCCGAGAGATTGCAGTTAAAATCTATTTCTATTTCTACAGGTGATAGTCGAAATTTACCAAAATTTATTAACCAGGCAGACCGAGTTTTATTAGATGTTCCTTGTTCTGGTTTAGGTACTTTACACCGTCGAGCAGATGCGCGGTGGAGACAAACCTTAGAGAATATTCAAGAACTAGCAAAACTTCAGAGTGAGTTGTTAGAAACTGCAGCTAAATGGGTGAAACCTGGAGGAGTTTTAGTATATGCGACTTGCACAATTTATCCTTTAGAAAATGAGCGAGTTATTGAGGAATTTTTAGGCAATAATTCTGAGTGGGAAATTGAACCGCCAACTGTTGATTTTATTGTTTCACCTTGTACAGAAGGATGGATAAAAGTTTGGCCTCATAGAGAACAAATGGATGGATTTTTTATGGTGAAATTAAAAAGGAAGAAGGAAGAAGGAAGTTAATTAAAAAATCACATAAGGAATTAATTATCAAGTAATCTGTGGGGTGGGTTAAGTTTCCCTATAAAATGGTGCGTTACGCTTCGCTAACACACCCTACTGGACTGATATTATTTAATCGATGCTATTCTAAATAATGAAAACACAATTGGAGGGGGCTAAAAATGACTACAGAAACATCTCCCAAAACCGAGTTACCAACCGAAGTAACTCCGGACTGGGAACCACCCATGCCACCTACAGACTTAATCTTTGATGATGGAGAACTCTTGGAAAGCAAACGTCACCGTATTGCCATGAATCTTCTGATTGATTCCTTGTATCAACATTGGTCAGACCGCACCGACTTTTTTGCTGGTGGCAATATGTTTATTTATTACAGTAGCACTCAAGCGAGAAATCGCGATTACAAAGGCCCTGATTTCTTTGTGGTTTTGGATGTTGATGGCAAGACAGATCGTCAAGGATGGGTAGTTTGGGAAGAAGAAGGTCGTTATCCAGATATGATAATTGAACTCACATCTCCTTCAACTGCTAGTGTAGACATTGGCAAAAAAAAGGATATTTACGAGCGAACATTCCGTACTCCAAATTATTTTATTTTTAATCCATTTGATCGGAAGTCATTAAAGGGATGGCATCTGGAAAATAAGAAATATCAGGAGCTACAGCGGAACGATCGGGGATGGTTGTGGTGCGAGGAGTTAGAGTTATGGATGGGTACTTGGGAAGGAACTATTCTGCAAGAGTCGGCAGTATGGTTACGATTTTATGACCCCGAAGGAAATTTGGTATTATTACCAGGAGAAGTAGCTGAACAGGAACGTCAACGGGCTGAACAAGAACGTCAACGGGCTGAACAACAACAGCAACGAGCTGAACAACAACAGCAACGGGCTGAACGTCTGGCTGCTAAATTAAAAGAGTTAGGGGTCGATCCTGATTCTGTCTAATATCAAATCCGTTAGTCCAGTAGGGTGCGTTACGGCTAGCGCCTAACGCACCACTATTAATTCAAAAATCACATAATAATTATCAAGTAATCTGCGGGGTGGGTTAAGTGTTTCTAAAAGATGGTGCGTTACGCTTTCCTGCGGAATGCTGCGCAAACGCTTTTCATGTCGCGCAGCGAAACACACCCTACTAGCGTGTCAAGCTTGAAAATGTGGGTTAAAAAACCTAACCCCCCAACCCCCTTCCCTGCAAGGGAAGGGGGGGGAACTCTCCCCTCTCCTTGCAGGAGAGGGGTTGGGGGAGAGGTCTCCAAGGTTGCTCACTCCTAACCCACAATTTTAGTCTTGACACGGCACTACTAGACTCTGTTCGCCCCTACAATAATTGATAACGGGTCTTTATTCTCTAGACAAACGTTGTCTATCCCGAAATTCCGCTTTGGCTTTATCGTCCCAACCTGCATACTTGAGACAAGCTTCTCCTGCATCTTTATTTTCAGGCTTAACGAGGTCAGGATGAAATTGTAGCTGATTACACCCCTCTTTTAACAAATTTTGCCCATCTAAACCGAGCCACAAATGCAAAGTGTTGTCCCAACTGCTCTATAAAACTGATACAAACGCCACATAAAGTGACAATCTGATGTTTACTTCCTGCTTCTACTGAGTCCGTCGGCGGTTACTCATCCACAGGCATTCGCGATCGAGCCGACCGCATTTCTCAAATTAATACTGGCGTTTAAATCTCGATCTATTGACAAGCCACACTCTGGGCAATCATAAGTCCTTTGATTTAAGGGCATATCTTGGACATGACCACAGTTAGAACAAGTCTTTGACGATGGAAAAAATCTATCTACTACTACTAGCTCTGAACCGTACCATTGGCACTTATATTCTAGCTGTCTCCGAAATTCATAAAATCCTTGGTCTGCGATTAATTTCGCTAGCTTATGGTTGGCTAACATTCCGCGAACATTCAAATCTTCTATGACAATAGTGCCGTGGTTTTTGGCTAAGTAAGTTGTCAATTTATGAAGTGTGTCTTTACGGATGTTAGCTACCCGTCTATGTAATGTCGCTATCTTTAGTTGTGCTTTTCTCCAATTAGCTGAACCAATTTTTTTATTGCGGTTCAGATATTGTAGTCTAGATAGCTTGCCTTCAAATTTCTTGTAAGATTTAGCTCCTTCAAATACTTCTCCAGTGCTTAAGGTTGCTAAAGTTTTTACTCCTAAATCTACACCTACAACTTCGGTCTTTTTAGGTGTTGGAGTTGGAGTAAATTCGTAGCTAAAACTTAAATACCAATCACCTGCTTGTCTACTAATAGTGATTGTTTTGGTTGTTGCCTCAATAGGTTCATAAGTTTTGACAATACCAATAAAAGGTAATTTGTGATTCCATCCATTTAATTCTATGGGTCTTCCAGAATTATCAATTGTGAAAGAATCAGACCTACCTTTTTTCTTAAATCTTGGATATTTACTTAATCCTTGAAAGAAGTTCTCAAATGCTTCACCCAAGTTGATAAAAGCATATTGATAGACTTTAGATGACAAGTTTTTCATCCAGGGATAAAGTGGTTTTGTGTGATTGGTAAAAGTTTCTCTCAGCTTACGAATATTTGGTTTATAACCATCTTTATATGCCTGATTCCATAAACTTAAAGCCCAATTATAACACCATCTCCTATAACCTGCGTGTTGAGCCATCAGGGTTTTCTGTTTGTTATTCAGTTTGAGCTTGGTTCTGATGGATTTCATGTATGCGTAAGTGCAACCTGTCTAATAGTATGCTTTTTAAGGTATTGTATCGTTATTCTTTGATTAAGTCAATGCGCTCCCGAAATTTTGCTTTGGCTTTATCATCCCAACCTGCATACTTAAGACAAGCTTCTGCTGCATCTTTATTTTTAAGCTTAATAAATTGTAGGTAATGACATCCGTCTATTAACAAACTTTGCCCTTTATACTGGGCAAAGAGGGACAACAGAATGGTTGCTTCAGTCTCTCTCTGCCTGCAACAAGAGCGCAAAATTGCTTGCATCAATCTCTGCCTGCAACAAGGGCGCAAAATTGCTTGCATCAATCTCAATGATAGAACTTGTATCATCTTCTAATTTATTAATTTCTCCAATCTTATTTAAAACTGCCAACAAGCTAGAATTAACTTCTCTGATTACCCTTGTTTCTAAGTCTTTGTGATGTTTTTGACTCTTGGCTACTACTGCGATAGCTCGGTTCAATTCTTCTGCAGTAGTTCTTACCGAGAGTCGATCCTTGATACTGGTAGCTTCTCTTTGCAGTTCTGAGTTAAGTGCCAATTTACGAGATTCTAAGCCAAAATAAATTGAGAAACCTAAACCTGCCGCCACCACACCAATAAAAGCAGCAAATACCCCAACGCTGAACCATTTATTTCTGTTGCGTTGCTGAATGCTGCGCTCAATAAATTCCTTCCCCAACAAAGACAGCAAACCTAACTTCTCATAATTCCCCAAAAAATTCTCTGCTTCCGTCAACTTTAACCCCACAAGCAAATAATCCTTCAATTTCCCTTTACTTTCCCACTCTTCAGCCGCCATCTCAATCTTACGCTTAATTCTAATGGCATCGCGGTTTTCACTCACCCAACTCCGCAATAGACTCCAGTGACGAATCAAAGCTTCATGTGCCACATCCACCACTGCTACTCTCTCTGCTCCTCCTGCTTTTGCTACTATTTCAGTCGTAACAACCAACTTTTCATCAGCCAACTTCTGAACTACAGTCTCAATCAGTTTTTCTCCATAACGCTCATTAACTAAATTCGGCTGCAATACTTTTCTGCGGGTATCCTCTGTACCTTCTCCCAACTGCGTTAACTCCAGAAAAATATGTCGTACTGCTGCTTTTTCCTCTTCAGAAAATCCCTCATACACCTCATCAGCACGTTGACGCAATGTTCCCATCACACCACCCAATTGAACATAAGTGTTGAGCTGCAAACAATTATCAGTTCTTTCCTCCCACAACCGTGTCAGTGTATATTGTAACAATGGCAGATATCCAGGAGCATCCGCTACATCTGCCAGAATTTGTTCCACAAGTGCTGGCTCAATTTCCAATTCTACCTGTTTTGCTGGTTCGACAATTGCTTTTCTTAACTCCTCTGATGACATTCCCATCACAACAACACCATGTTGCTGCATAAGTTGTGCCAGTCCGCTATATTCCTGTTCAATACATTTACTAAAAAAATCTGCCCGCATTGTCAAGACTAAACAGAGTTTATCCGTTTTCGGTAAAGCATCAAACAAGCAGGCAAAAAACTGCTGACGTTCTGAGGTATCCTGACATAAGGTAAAAGCTTCTTCAAACTGATCTACTACCAGCACCAGTTTCGGTGTATCCGCCACAGAAATTATTTGTCTCAAACCTTCAGAACCCTTTTTTATCAATTCCTCAGCTTGAGCTAATTGGGTAGCGCGTTCAATATCAGATAACTCAGAAGCTAAAAAAGCGAGTGCCAAAGAATTGAGGGGATGTTCGCCAGGCTGAAATATTTTAATCTGCCAACTTTCACTACCAGACAAACGCCTTCCCATTTTCACTTGTGGCGTATTTTAGCTGGATTTGCTTTTTTACATTATGGGAGTCAGGGTTTATTGCCCGAACAATTTGTTCTTAATGCAGGATATGGAGATTTAGTTGTGGGATTTTTAGTTCCTCTGATTTTGCTACTGCCAGAACACAACAACAAGTACATTGCTTTTCATATCTTTAGTCTTTTGGATTTTGTTTTAGCTGTTGGAACAGGTCTAATTTTTACATTACTCCAAATTCCACTTATGGAAAACATTGCCACTTATCCCATTGTCCTAATACCAGTTTGATAAATGTTTTCTACAAATAGCTAGGATATTTCTGAGGAGTCAGGAGTCAGGAGTCAGGAGTCAGAATGAATGACTTAAATACCATTGTTTAGGCCGGAAATTATCCTTTTAATCAAAGGGCATATCCTGCATTTGTCTTTTTATTCCCCTTACTATTCGTAACATTCTTTTTTTAAATTGGTATAATTCCTTTGTTTGGAGTTCCAGTTACAGGTGTAAGTAGCATTATGGCGATCGCGACCTTACTCAAACAGCACCGGAAAATTTCATCTATTTCTTAACTTGACAAATCTAATATATGCTATGAATAGTACCTAATTTAAAACTATTCATGGCTTACGAACGCGAAAAACAAATAGCAATAGAATCTGCCCTAGCAGCAGCTAAACTCTGCGAACAAGTGCGTGGCAATATTCCCCCCGCAATGGAAAAGGGAGATAAAAGCCCTGTAACTATTGCTGACTATGGCGCTCAGGCGTTAATTTGCAAAGCTTTAGCTGAGGTGTTTCCGGATGATCCAGTGGTGGGAGAAGAAGATGCAACTGAGTTACAGACCCCGGAAATGGCAGAAAATTTGACAAAAGTGACAAATTATGTCAAAGAACAAATCGCAGATGCTACCCCAGAACAGGTGGTACAGTGGATTAACCAAGGTAACGGTAAAGTTGGGCCTCGTTATTGGACGTTAGACCCTATTGATGGCACAAAAGGGTTCTTACGTCAAGACCAATATGCAGTGGCACTAGCATTGGTGGAAGCAGGAGAAGTTAAGGTCGGGGTGTTAGCTTGTCCGGCGATGCCAGTGGAAAATAATCAGCCAGGAATGCTATATGTAGCCGTGCGGGGTGAAGGGGCAGCAATGATGCCAATAGTAGGGGGCGAACTAACTCCTATAAAGGTTGTGCAGGCAGATGATACTGCTAATCTCCGGTTCGTTGAGAGTGTGGAAAGTTCTCACGGCGACCAAGACCGCCAGAATGCTGTAGCAAAGGCAGCAGGTATTACTGAACCATCAGTTAGGGTAGACTCACAGGCGAAATATGGTATTGTGGCATCTGGAAAAGCTGCTTTATATTTACGTTTGCCATCACCGAAGTCCCCTAATTATCGGGAAAATATTTGGGATCATGCTGCCGGAGCGATCGTCGTGGAGGAAGCAGGGGGGCGCGTTTCTGATATTCATGGCAAACCGTTAAATTTTGCAGATGGCTCAAAAATGGTTGATAACAGGGGTGTGGTTGTTAGTAATGGGATAATTCATGACCAGGTTTTATCTGCTTTAAAAGAATAGACATCTCTAGAAATCTAGTAGGGTGCGTTAGACGGCTAAAATTTAGATTGCGGGTGGCATTTAACAATCCGTCGTAACGCACCTTTTTAGATGTGTCGGTCTACTACAACTATGTTTATGCGAAAGTGACATCTTCATATAAATTATCAATGCTAGTGCGAAAGTTGATGCTTGCTAGGTGAATTTCACTGCCTTGAGTATAGGTGTGCAATACCCAAAGTCCCTCAGTATTTCGACGGAAGCATTCCAAACGTTGGCGTTTTTGGTTAATTAAAACATATTCTTGCAGGGTTGGTAATTCCTGATAGTTGGCAAATTTATCACCCCGGTCAAATGCTTCTGTGCTTTCGGATAAAACTTCCACAATTAAACAAGGATATTTTTTATGATTTACTAAGGCTTTATCTCTAGCATCACAAGTTACCATAACATCAGGATAGTAGAATGTATTGGTAGTTTCTATATGAGCTTTCATGTCCGACATATAGACGCGACAACCACTGTCTCGCAGATAACTTCTTAATGCTGAAGCTAGGTTGAGGGAAATAGTGACATGAGCATCACTAGCACCTGCTATTGCGTATACTTGTCCGTTAATATATTCGTGTTTGACGGAACTGACTTCCTCTCCTGCTAAATATTCTTCAGGAGAAATGTCATTTGTATTTGGGTTGACAATCATAGTTTTAGAGATAGAGATATTATGATAATTCTATCATTAACGAGCTGATTTTGACGAACCAATGTCTTACAGTGTTTTTCATTTAAAGTAGGGAGGTTGCATGCAACCTCCCTACTAGCGCGTCTAGACTAAAATTGTGGGTAAAAAAACCTAACCCCCCAACCCCCTTCCCTACGAGGGAAGGGGGAGTTTTCTCCCCTCTCCTTGCAGGAGAGGGATTGGGGGAGAGGTCTTCATTGACTCGCTCTTGACCCACCTTTTCAAGCTAGACGCACTACTACTGTGCAGGAAAACCACTCTAAATTAAGTAAAAACCTATTATGAAAGAAAATATAGTAATTATAATAATTACATAAAAGGAAGGAAAATAAGAATAGATGAACATGGTAACAGCAAGAATTTAACTTCTCAATTCTCAATTCATTTGACAATCATTTTCTCAACTGCTTCTGCTGTCGCTGGAGCTAACAATACTCCATTCCGATAATGACCAGTTGCCAACAACACATTTTTAAACCCTTCTAAATAACCAACAGCAGGAGCAGCTTGACCTTCTGGGCGAGGTCGCAAACCAGACCATTTCCTAAGAATAGTTGCATCTGCTAAACCTGGACAAAAACTAATTGCTCTTGCCATCACCATATCTAATAAACTGGAGTCAGCTACCACTTCACCAATATCGCTGGGAAATTCAACTGTCGATCCAACCCAATATTCATTTTCTGCTACTGGTACAATATGCACGTCATTCCCAGTGATCACTGGCTGAAAATCTCGGTTTCCTAAAGGCGCTGGCACTTGCAGGTGTAATGCTTGACCTAATACAGGTACTATGGTAAATCTATTATCAAGATTAGATTTGCGCTTCAGTTGCAGGGAGTGTAGTTTACCCCCTTTTATTCCTTGCAAACATGGCAATGAACCCAACCCGGCAGCAACAACCAACCAGTCTACATCTGGTAACGCAGGAGCTTTTTTTGTCTCATCCAAGCTCTTTATATGAACTTGGCGACAACGATATTCATTTTTTGGTAGAGAAATAGTCTTATATTCGGCAACTGTGACTCCAAAATGAAACTTGACACCATTTTGTTGAGCAGCTTCAACGAAAGCTAAAGTTAACTCCACAGGGTTAACTTGTAAATCTTGGGGAGAATAAATAGCTGCTGTTACTTCGGATGTTTGGAGTTGGGGGCAGCGATCGTCCAGTCGTTCCACATCCCACATTTCTAATGGTAAACCGTCTGCTTCCCGAATATCTATTAATCTTTGCCACTTATCCAGATCATCCCCAGGCAAAGACAACTGTAAGATACCTTGACGGTTATGAGAAATAGAGCGATTGATTTTTGCCTCTAACTCAGGAATTAAACTGTGATAAGTTTGCACACTCATGCGCCTCATTTTCCAAGGTCTGCCTTTAGCTTTTTGACTAATGATTCCCATCAAAACACCCAGAGCAGCACCCGTAGATGCTTGAGCTGGCATTTGTTTATCTAATACTGTAATTTTTAAACCTTCTATTTTGCTGAGTTGATAAGCGATCGCCGCTCCAACTATTCCACATCCAATAATTACTATATGAGTCATTTTTAATAATTTAAAATATCAATTTACTAGAACGTCTAGGCGTAAAAACCTAATCCCCTACCCCACAACTATCCCCCTTGCCCCCCGCGTGAAAGCTATCCCTGATAAGGAACTCCTAAAATGCTTTGATGATAGGGAGATGGGGGGAGTTTAGCCTCTAATTAAATACATTTACTCTCCTATCATATCCATTGAATGGTAATAAACATAACCTTTTTCTAATGTCTAAGTTTTATGTTAAGAAAGATGTTTATAAAGCATAGCTTCTTTGAAAGGGGGGGAGGAGGGAAAAGGGAGAAAAAACCCCTCTCTCGGAGTAGGAGAGGGTTTGGGGGAGAGGTCTTAATTTACAGCAAACTTACCCAAATTCTCAACCTAGACGCGCTAATACAGTGCAGACAAGATGGGTGGCAGCCAAGATGAGCAATATGGGTAAGATGGGTGCAGGCAAGATGCCTAACCACAGCACTAATTAAAATCTCTAAAATAGACATCTCCGAAAAAGATATAGACTTTTTGCATCTAGTAGGGAACAGGGAACACTTAACTGGGAACAGGTAATATATTTTTAGGAAAAAGGTACTAAAAAGAATTTTGTGAGGAATTTTTACAACTATATATCATCCTAAATAAAGGGCAATTTTATTTTCTGGAGATGTCTAATATAGATGTAGAGATATTCAATAGAACATCTCTACTCTAATCTCATATGCTGAAAGCTATAACTACTGAAAGGTCTTTAACTATTTTTTGGCACTAAAGCTAAGAAAGTGTCAAAATCAGCTACTGCTTCTTTGTACTCACTCAGAGCTTGCTTTTTATCCCCTTCTGCTGCTGCTACATCAATATCTTCTAAGTCTTCAAATATTTCTTTTGCTGCATCCAGCACGGGTGTTTTGTCTTTTGGTAATAATAGACTTTGGGTCAGATAAGTAGTCTTACTCCGTAAATCTCCCAAAGGTCCGTGGATAAATGTACGCACGTTTACCCATTCACCTTGTTGAATTAGGCTTTCTAGTTCATCCATGCGATCGCGCAAAGCTTGTATTCCAGAAGCAGAGAGTTCTATTTTCTGTAATTGAGCATCTGAGTAGGTTGGCGGTGGTGTCGGAGAACCACAACTTGCCAAAAATGCTACTAATAGTGCCATTACCCATGCTACTATCGACCGTTTGTTTAACATAATCCCCTTTTATTTGCCAAAGCTAATTTTAGTATTCTATTCTTAGATTTAAGATGGAAATGACCATTTTGGCAATAGGAAGTATATTTACTTACTCAAGACTTACGCAGAAACCGGGTTTATCAAGCAAAATTGGTGGCTTGAAAGACAATAATTGGGAAATAAACCCGGTTTTTTGGTTGGGAAAGCGTAAGTTCTATTACTCAAGACTTAGGCAAAACCTAAATAGTTAATGAGTCTATTCCACTGAGATGATTTTTGTGGATTTCACGATTTTTATATTACCTAAATATGAGGATTTCAAGAATAGTGGGATAGGTTCATGTCATTGGGAGGATAGGAAGCAATCTCAGACCCTAATGTTTCTTTAAAAATTCCTATGTCCTATTACTTAATTTTTCTCTAAAGTTTTAAGTATATTTACTCACTTATTTTGCTCAAAACTTTTAAACTGTTTTTCTACTAGACTAGCTAAAGTCTCTCTTGGGAAGAAACGAGAAGTATTCACAATTACTTGATTTAACAGACCTCCTGTAACAACATTAGATTGATTTTTTTCTAATGCTTGAAGAGCATTTTGTACTACTTCTTCTGCAGAGGTCAATTTTGGCTTTGAAGTTTCTCCACCAGACCTTGGAAATTCTGCTCTTTGGAAAAAATCTGATTCTGTTGGTCCAGGACAAAGGGCAAGTATCTTCACTCCTGAATCTTGATTTTCTGCCCACAAAGCCTCACTAAAACTTAAAACAAATGCTTTAGTTGCACCATAAACAGACATATAAGGTAAAGGTTGAAATCCACCAATTGAAGCAACATTAATAATTCCACCGGACTTGCGTTGTTGCATTCCGGGTAAAAATAAATGTGTTAATTCTACTAAAGCAGTAATATTTAATTGAATCATATTTACTTGCTTTTCTAGAGTTCTCTCGGCAAAATTTCCATAGTCACCAAAACCAGCATTATTAACTAATAAATCTATAGTTAATTCTTTTTGTAAAACTACTTCAAATACATACTTTGTTGCTGCTGGTGCTGTTAAATCTTGAACTATTACATCAGTCTGAATTTGATATTGACTTTGCAACTGATTTGCTAATTTTTGTAGTTTATCTTCGGAACGAGCAACTAATACTAGATTGTTTTTTCTTGCTGCTAATTCTTTAGCAAAAGTTTCACCAATTCCAGAAGAAGCACCTGTAATTAATGCAGTTTTCATTTAGCTTAAAATCATATTTTGTAAATTAATTATACTTCATCAGCCAACTTTAGTAAAAAGTAATGTAAAATTACTATTTAGTTTACCTCTAATTATTTTTAGTATTGCAAAACTAATACTGGAGAAAGTATTATGAGTTTTCGCATTTTATGCTTAGATGGTGGTGGTATTAGAGGTGTTATGCCTACTCTGATTCTCCAGGAGATTGAGCAGCAACTTGGTAGTCCTTTAAAAAACCACTTTGATTTAATAGCTGGTACTTCAACAGGATCGATATTAGCTGTAGGAATTGGACTAGGGAAAAGCCCTGAAGAATTGCTAAATCTATATCTAGAAAAAGGTTTACAAATATTTCCCTATCAATCTCTTTTCTCACTCAAAAGGCTACCATTAATTTTCCAATATGGTCTTTCTGCTCCCAAGTTTTCAGACAAAGGCTTGATGGCAGTACTTCGGGAACAATATGGAGAGAAAAAATTTCCTGACATTACACCCCATCCCGATCAATTAATGGATTCGCTAAAAATTCTTATTCCTAGCTACGATACTATTAGCCGTAGTCCCATTATATTTAAGAGCTGGCTTCACGATCACTGGTATGCTAAAGTCCCACTGTGGGAAATTTGTCTTTGTTCTGCCTCAGCCCCTACTTATTTCCCAGCCCACCGGATCGAACAAGATGGGCAGGAATACTCCTTGATTGATGGAGGGGTTTGTGCTAATAATCCTGTTTCTTGTGCTGTGGCAGAGGCTATCAAGTTATTACGCCAGTCTTCTAATAAATCTGTAGGAGATATTATTGAGCAAATTAAAGTAATATCTATTGGTACTGGAGATCCGGCATCTCCAATACCCTGGGAGCAAGTCCGAGGATGGGGACTTATTCAGTGGGGGTTGCGTATTGCAGACGTATTTATGGATGCTCCCCCTGATGTACATCGATATGTTGCTGAACAAATCATCGGTGGGACAGAAAATGACACTCAACCACGCTATATTCGCCTACAACTACCTCTCAAGGAACCATTGCTGAAAATGGATGATGCTCGGCCAAAAAATTTGTGGGCACTTTTGAATGAGACAGATGCCTATATTAATAAGGTAGAGGTACAAGAAAAGTTAGAAAAATTGTTGGCTAACTGGTAGCTTTTGTAGCTAATATTATGTCTGTTTGAATACCCAAAATAAAAACTTTCGGGAGTAGGGAGTAGGGAGTAGGGAGTAGGGAGTAGGGAATAGGGGGAAATTTGTTTACCCAAAATTCCCCTTGAAAAGATACTCTATTAAAAGAGAAAAACATTTTAATTATTACTAATTAATGAGACTTGATATAAAGTTAAAAGTCAAAATTCATAAGTTAAATTTGTAGCTTGATATTAATATATGTTTAACAAAAACGTAACTATTTAGGTGCTTTGGTTGACAAATTATCATGTATATGTATTTATCCCTTTCCAGAAACCGTTTAGGCTTATTTAGAGACTGGTTTTGAACGACTGAATATGCACAAAATAAATGATAATGGAACCCCTATACCTGAATGCTTACACAAAAACAAATCAACTGAATTATAAAGTTTATAGGTAAAGTTATCTCCAATTAAATCGAAGATGACAAAGGGAAGCTCACAAACAAGGATAACTATACCTAAATTTATGAAGTTTCTTGTTTTTTAGGCTGACTAAAGTAAAGTCTTATGAAAAAATTCTACACTTAGGTGAAACTTCAATTATTAAGTAATTAATACAGGTGGAATTACCTTTTTTAATAATTATCATTCCAGGAGCGTGTTATCTTCTTATGTTTACTTCTCCCTTACTCCCCTATCTGACAAGGGTATGTTTTGAACAAAGAGGCGAGTAATCACTTTTATTCAGTATAAAATATACAAAATAGCGTTCTTTTTTATACAATTAAATGGCGGAAAATTTCTCCCCACCCTTCCCACACCCAATGGCATAATTCTAAAAAACATACCCTTGTAAGCACTCCCCTACTCCCCCACTCCCCTACTCAACAAAATATAGAAAAGTTTTTGAGCAATGGTATAAGTTAGACGGGAATAATTTTATGTTTAAAACCCGCCTTTAGAGTATTAATAATTCCAAGAAGTATTGAAATTGAAATAAATTCTTTCTAAACTTCTGTTCGCCTCAAAAATAATAGGAGTTCATCTATAATATTTCCTGACCAATGTTCCTGGGGATAATGTGCTGCTTCTGGTAATTTAACTAACTTTCCATTCTGACAAATATTAGCTAAATTTTCAGCTTGACTAATATCTAACCAAGGATCTTTTATTCCCCAAATAATTAATGTTGGTTGCTGCCATCCTTTAAAGCCAGATTCAATTTCTGCCATTGATTTTTTTAAGTCTAAATTTTGCACAATTGCTAATATGGCTCTACCAGCAGCAGAACTTTTTAAATAAGGGCTACGATACACATCTAAATCTTCATCGGAAACTGTTAAACGACTTCCTTTTTCTAAAGTTCTATCTACAAATAGAGGGTCTTGAGTCAGCATATCTCCAACAAAAGGTATCCCTAATTGTTGCATTTGCCAAGGTAATTTTGCAGCAGTAGAAATAGGAGTATTTAAAATAGTTAAACGTTCAATTTTTTCTGGATTTCGTAACGCATATTGTAAACCTATCGAACCTAAAAATCCTTGCACAACTAGATAAAAACGTTCAATTTCTAGACTATTAATTAATTCTGCTAAAGCGTTAATAAAAGCTTCTGGTGTGTAGGGAAAATCTCTTTTATCTAGTTTAGGAGACAAACCACAACCTATCCAGTCAGGAGCGATCGCCCGATAACCTGCTTGAGCTAATTCAGGCATAATTACAGTCCAACTATGGCTTTGAGAAGGTAAGCCATGTAATAGTAAAACTGGTAATTTATCTGTTTCGTTATCTGGTTGAGCTTCTCGATAAAACCATTCTAGGGAATTGACTGTTATATTTTTTTTCTCAATTGACACTTGTTTTCTGAATTTTTTGACTAATATACGAATTTTGGTGATTATATCATTTTATGGATAACAGGGGGCGGGGAATATAAATTTCCTGTTTACTTTTCCCTAATTCAATAATTTTTATTCTGTTTTTTTGAGACTTTCCTGAGTTTTTAATTCTTCCAGAAAATCTCTAATTTCACCAAATAACCATTCATTTTCTTCTGATTCGAGAAAGCCACCAAACTTATAGTTTTTTACACCTTTTTCTGCATCTACAAACAAAGAGCAGCTTTTGATTATTCTATATTCTTTATCATCTAGCTCATAATAAATATCTCCATAATCAAGTTCAATTTTGTATATATCTGCTGTTTTTCCTCGATTTTTATGACTATATACCAAAAATTTCCAGTGAATAAAAAACTCATTTTTATCTATTTGGATTTGAATTTTGCTAAATAAAGACAAAAAATCATCCGTGAAGAAATATAAAATTACAAGAAAAAAACTTACAATCAAAGACCTTGATATAAAGATAATAAATAGAACGATTATGATATAAACAAATAAGGGAAGGATATTGTCTTGAGAAGGTACAGAGGGAATATTAATAATTAAGCTAGTAGGTGTTTTTTCCAACGTTACTCGACTTCCAACAGGTTTTGTATGAGAAGATTGTACTCCATAATAATCATCATAAACAATTTTTGACTTATTACTAAGTAGATTCAAAGCTTCTCTTGCCGACTTAAATCTATCTTCCCACATCGGTTCTAATATTACTTCTAACCAATTAGCAAATTTAGGTGAAATTTTTACACAAGAACGAACATCAATCTTCATTCTTTTTTGAGGTAGTTCATCTGGGAAACGATGAGTCAATAAATACAATAAAGTTCCGCCTAAACTATATAAATCTGAAGTACAATTAGCTTTTCCTTTTAACTGTTCGGGAGGCATATATCCAATAGTTCCCACAAAAGTTCTACTCAAAGAAATCGTATTTCTATAAATATCTTTAACTGCTCCAAAATCAACCAAAAAAACTTTTCCATCAGGTTGTAAAATAATATTTTCTGGTTTAATATCCCGATGAATTATTGGTGGATTTAATTGATGTAAATAACTGAGAATTTCTAAGACTTGAATTGCCACTTGTTTAACCTGTAATTCTGTGGGATGCCAACCTTGTTCCACCCAAGTTGCTAAAGAATTTCCCGACACTAATTCACGAATTAAATAAAACCGTCTATCTTTTTCTGTATCAATATAAAAATAATTCAAATATTTAGGAATTTGAGGATGATGCAAATTAGCAATAACTTTAGCTTCCCTCTCAAAAAGTTCTAAGATTTTCCAGTCTTTTGCTTGTTGTAAAGAAACAACTTTAAGTGCAACTCGCTGATAATTTGTCAAGTCTTCTGCTTCATAAGTAATTCCCATTCCACCTTTTCCTAATGGTGTGACAATTCGATAACGTTGAGCAATAATATCATTAGGTTGGTGTAAAGTCATGTTTGCCATTTTTCTATTAAACCCTGGTTTTCCTAATTATAAACTGACAGTTATTTCTACAAATTTAATCAATTTGTTTACGGATAAATGAAAATTTATAACTATATTCAACCTTGACACAAAATTAATTGTATATTTATCAGCAGGGGTAGAATATAAGAATATTTGTGCTAAAATAAATCAAAAAAATATAATGGAATAATATCTAATGGTTGCAGAAATTAAAACTGAAAAATCTTATTCTCCAGAAGAATACCTTTCCTTAGAAATTGACTCAGAAGAAAGACATGAATATATTAATGGTGAAATTATTTCTCTGACAGGTGGTACTCCTAATCATAACAAAATTGCACTTAACCTCAGTGCTGCTCTTAATCTTGCTTTAAAACGTCAATCCTATGATGTTTTTATCACAGATCAACGACTTTGGATTCCTATAGAAAAAATCTATACCTATCCTGATGTAATGATAATTGAGGGTCAATTACAATTTCAGGAAGGAAAGCGAGATACTCTAACTAATCCTTTAATTTCCAACTTTTAAAGAATATATTTTAATCGACCAATATACTATGCAGGTTGAACAATTTACTAAAACAGAATCCGGACAATGGTTATTATCTGAACATAAAGGAGAGGATAGTAAATTATCTCTAAAATTTATTGATTTTGAAATTATTTTAGCTGATTTGTATGACAAAGTTAATTTTGATTTAGGAATGAGAATTTTATTATCTACATAAGTTAAATTGCCTAAGTTCCATACCGTATGAGTTATGAAAAAAAGTTCTGTACTTTATTTAATTCTCATTCCTTATGAACCTAATGTCTTAGGTTTAGTTCCTCAACCTAACCTACTAAATACTGAACTTCTCTAGTATGAAATACACCTACAGCAGATTTCAAGTATGTGAAGTACAAATATTAACATTCAAACCTCTGTAGTGCGGACATCTTCCCTGCCAGTAGTGTACCTGATTGATATCATGTCCATTTGTATTAGACATCTCCAAAAATAAAAAATTAAATCAATTATTCAGCAGAAACCGTCAATTATTTCCCCCTAATCCCTAATCCCTAATCCCTACTCCCTCTTTTCAGGAGATGTCTATTGTTTGTGTAGGTGCTGGAGAAATATCCACCTCTCGTTTAAGTTTTTACCTTTCCTTTCTACAACATTCGCGTTCGCGAAGCGGAACGGAGTTCTATCACTGAGAGACAATACTTGTTAGTTGAATAAAAAGTCATATGTATAGGTAAAGAAAGCTATATAGTTAAACAGTATCATCATTTTTTGGGAAATGCAATGGCAAAACCTTCAAGCTCGCCAATTATTTTTACGAGCTTCACACAATGCAAAATTTAGTGCTAGCTAACATGGCGATATAACCGAACCAGGACTTACGCATGAGGTAGGAAAAACTAGGGTTTGAGATGGCTTCCCTGTCGGTCGCAATGACGAAAATACAATGAATCTTCTGATTCTAATCTTAAAAGTAAGGCAGTAGGAGATTAGGGGAGTATTTTTCAATCTTTTTCCTGTATTGCCTCTATTCCACGGAGACTCGTAACTAAAAAATTTAATCCCGGGCAAAAATACCAAATGGCTTCTATAAATATCATAAGGAGCAAAGCTTTAGAAATGAAGTTAAACCTCCACTCCTGACGCTTTACTCCTCATAAGTCAATTTTTAACCGAAAAATTCAGCCAACCTAGAAATTCAATTCTGCAGCTTGAACTTTCTCCACTTGTTTCTTCTTCAAAACCAACATAATTTGAGCTAACATAACCAAGGCAAAAAATGCCATCAACCATTTAACTCGATTTGCATCTTGCAGTACAATTTCAGCGTCTGCTTGACCAAAGCCACCAACATTGGGGTCATTAGTAATAACTTGACCTGCTTCAACAGTATCTCCTACACCAACCAAAAGTTCAGGACCTGGAGGAACTATATCTACCATAGTCTGACCATCAGCAGTTTCGATAGTGATTTGATTGCCAACATATTCTTCAAAAGTAATGTCAGTAATCTTACCAGTAGCAGCGGCATTGTAAACAGTATTATTACTCTTATTACCAGCAGGATAAACCTGACCACGACCTCGGTTGCCTCCAGCATGAACAGCATATTTACCAAAGTGGATAGATTTATCTGTTGCTGGATCTGGAGATAATAGAGGGAATACAACCTCTTGGTATTCATCCCCAGGCATTGGTCCGAATAGAAGAATATTTTCTTGGTTTTCAGAGTAAGGCATGAAGTAAAGGTCAGCAACTTCTTCTCGCCACTCTTCAGGTATTCTATCTTCCGGTGCTACTTTGAAGCCATCAGGTAACATCAATACAGCACCTACATTTAAGCCACCTTTACTACCATCTCCTAATACTTGTTCAACACTTGTGTCGTAAGGAATTTTGACAATGGCTTTAAATACTGTATCTGGTAGTACAGACTGAGGTACTTCTACTTCGGTAGGTTTTGCTCCAATATGACAGTTAGCACAAGCAAGTCTGCCTGTAGCTTCTCTGGGAGTTGCTGGAGCAGTTTCTTGTGCCCAGAATGGATAGGCATTTGCTGCCGGGGAACTTGTGAGAAATAGTGATATGGAAGCGATCGCTACTAACATTGTCTTGGCGATCTGCTTAACAAAAGTACCCCATAAGGCTGATAAATTTATATTTGACATTACTTGTTATGTCTTCTCTCAAAAATCAAAAACTTCTACAAATTTAACGTTATACCACCATTAACCATCAGAGGTATAACGGATAGCAAGTGTCTGCTTCAATGACTGATTGTTTACCAATCAAAAATTTCTTAAGCCCACCAAGGATCTTCCCCGGTACGGAAATCTGTTTCTTCCCATTGAGTGAATACCAGTTTATCATCACTAACATTTGCATGAACTAATGCTAGAGATAGAGGTGCTGGCCCTCTGACTACTTTGCCTGTACTGTCATACTGAGAGCCATGACAGGGACAGATAAATTTATTCTCACTACCGTTCCAAGGTACTACACACCCTAGATGAGTACATACTGCATTTAACCCATACTCAGCTAAGGTTTGGTCTCCCTCGATCACTACATAAGTAGGGTCTCCTTTAAAACCTTGAGCTAAAGTTCGTTCTCCAGGATTGTGACTAGCTAAAAAGTCACTGACTATAATATCGTTACCAAGGGCATCTTTAGCTGTTATTCCACCACCAGTTCCACCACTAGATGGAGGAATAAAGTAGTTAACGACTGGATACAGGGCTCCAAGGGCTACCCCTGTTACAGTCCCAAAAGTGAGAAGATTCATAAATTGGCGACGCCCCATATCGGGTACATCTGGTGTTCCTTCTGCTTGAGCCATGAATACGTTGGGTGTTCTTTGTTAATTTACGTTAATTATGTGCAGACAAAAATATAATTGCTGTTAGCCTGCGACTACGGACAAATTGACAATCTTCTATTTAGATAGAACAATTCTGCCTTAAGGCCGTTTCCTGATTATTATTACATTGTTTTAACATTTACTCTTATTATTAAGAAATGTAAATATTCTACAGGCAAGTACCATATAGATTATTGAGTGTCTAATAAAAAAATTAGACATTTTATCACAATTAAGCTGTTATATAAACTAAACTTAATAGAAAATTTTAGGTGTGGATATGATCAAGAAACCATCTAACAAGCTTCCCCTTTCAAGGGGATAAAAAGGAAATTTAGGATTTTTAAGCTTCCTAATTCAATAGAAGGTAATGTTAATGTTTGGGTAGCATGACCTAGGAAAGTTCTGACCTAGAAGCCTAACTGACAATTGATAACTGATAACTGATAATTGATAACTGAAATGACAGGCGAGGAATTACACCAATTATTATTGGCAAAGTGGGGTAAGTCTTATGATATTCAACTACGACGGACAAAGGGCAAAATATTTGTGCAGGTGATGTGGAAGTATCTTGAACAGGTATCTTTCCCCATGACAGAAGCAGAATATTTTGCCCACTTAGAGGCCATAGCCACCTATATAAACGGTTTTGGTGGTGTAGAAACTGTCAAGAATTATATTGAAAATACAAAGGAAAGACCACGGTTAGGTAAGGCAGTTAGTATTCCTTTAGATTTAGGTGAGAGAGCATCAGAATGGATGGTAGAAGAATTTTGATGTAGCAGGAAAATCAAGACGCTATAAAATTCTTAAGCCTATTGGTACATCTCGATCTGGTTGTACTAGAGCAACTTCTCCATGCTCCATTACTACTCCTAGAACCAAAACTTCGGACATAAAGTTAGCTACTTGACGTGGAGGTAGATTTGTAACTGCTAAAATTAGTTTGCCCACTAAATCTTGGGGAATATACAGTTTTGTTAATCCAGCGCTAGATTTTTTCATCCCCAATTCACCAAAATCTATCCAAAGTTTATAAGCTGGTTTTCTAGCTTGAGGAAATTCTTCTACGGTGATAATTTTTCCCACTCTTATTTCTATATCTTGAAAATTATTATAAGTGATTTGACTCATTTTTTAATCTTCCCTGAGCAATATTGAATAGTATAAATTAGTTAAGTATTTTCAGTCTTGAATTGCCTATATCTCTAAATGATAAATAAGGAATAGTTGAAGCTATTTATTCAGATTAGACAAAAATTTGATAGTTGCAAAAAGAGTTTCATAATTAGCTCAAAGCAGACTATTTATTTATATCTAAATATTGTGTCCGGATAATTAGTGATAGAACTCCGTTCTACTTATGCGTTGCATGTCGCGTTTAATGTCGCGAAGCATTTCATGTCGGCGACAGCCGAAAAGCGAAAGCGAAACAAAAAACTTTGCCCTCCCCATTCTGCTTGACGGAAAAATTTGGGTCTCAAGCCTCCTCTTTTAAGGGGATAAAAAAAAGAATATTCCGTATTTCAAGCCTCCCTATTACAGGAGGTACTGATAACTATTAACTGATAACTGAAATGACTTTCTTTATCCCTCCTATTGCCTGTTACCTATTGCCGTTTATGATCGCTATTAAACCAGATATGATATAAATATTTGCAATAAAAAAAGGATAGAGATGATGAACGAGATAGTAAATGCTTTACTAAAACTCAAAGTCTTTCGTGAATTTTACACAGAGGAAATTCAAGCATTCAGTAATTATATATCTCGCCACCAATTCTTAGCAGGACAAGTGCTAATGAAAAAAGGAGAAATAGGTACTTATCTAGGAATTATTCTCCAAGGGGAAGTCAATATTGTCGAAAATTCAGAAGTATTAGTAACTCGAACTGAAGGAGAATTATTAGGAGAAATAGCATTAATTCAGTCACAATCAAGAAGTGCTAATGTAGTTGCTGCTAGTAATGGGGAAGTAGCTGTAATTAGCTTTGATGATATTGAGAAAATTAAGAATACTCATCCGAAAATTGCGATTAAATTAATCAGTGTTTTGACAAAATCAACTTGGCAAAAATTGCAAGAAAGTCAAACCAAAAATAAAAATAATTATATAGTTATAATTGCCAACGAAAATGAATACTATCCGGTTATAGATTTTATTGTTAAATATCAAGATTTTTGGCAAAGTCATCCAATAGCAATTACCCCGAAATTAGCCCATATCTTATCGACAGAAATTAATATCAACATCAACATAGGCAAATATCTAGATTATCAAAGGTTGATTGGAACAGAAACAGCAGTTGGTTCGCTGATTATGTCAGGAAATGTATCAGCAGTTATCTATTTAAGAACACCCATATTAGCAGTGAAAAACCAACTGAATATAGAAGCATTTTTAATTTTGTGTGACGTTTATCAAGTACCTTTAGCAACAAACCTATCAACAGCAAAAGCTATTTTGTCTTACCTAGAAAAGGATTAGCTGAAACCTATGAATCGAATATTTATAGAAATAGCAAATATATTTAATTTTTTAATTCAAATCTTTCAAACAGAGATATTTGAATTAGGAAATAAATCATTCTCTATCAAGAATATTACTGAAATTATTTTCTCAATCATTGTAGTAATATTCTTCTCCCGCACAATAAAAAAGTGGATGAATGAATGGATATTAGTTAGTCTAGGAGTAAAAAAAGGTACAAGAGAAGCGATCGCCACTATTATTAATTATATAATTACAATAGTTGGGGTTTTAATAGTTTTACATAACACAGGCATTGACCTAACCTCAATTACTTTGATTGCTGGTGCTTTAAGTATTGGTATAGGTATCGGACTGAAAAATATTGTTAGTAACTTTATTAGTGGTTTAACAATTCTGATTGCCCAACCAATTAAAGTAGGAGATTTTATCGAAGTTGATGACTTATCAGGAATAGTAGAAAAAACTTTAATCCGGTCAACTGTAATCCGCACTCTTGATGGTATTTTTGTCATTGTTCCCAATAATTGTCTGGTAGAAAAAGATATTATTAATTGGAGTCACAAAGACCCAAAATGTCGTCTACATATTCCTATTGGAGTTGCTTATGGTAGCGATACAACTTTAGTAACAGAAGCACTTTTAGATGCAGCTAGAAAGGAAAAAAAAGTCTTATCAAATCCTTCGCCAAAAGTTTGGTTTAAAGGGTTGGGAGATAGTGCCTTAAATTTTGAACTATTAGTTTGGATTAAATATCCTCCTCTCACAGACCCAATCAAAAGTTCTTTAAATTTTCTGATTGACTCAGAATTACGTTCCCGGAATATTGAAGTTCCTTTTCCTCAAAGAGATTTACATATTCGTAATATAAACGATTTAATTCAAAAGCATCAAAAAGCAGAGTTGACAACCGTTGGACAAAATCAAAGGAACCACTCAAATACCCTATTTAAAAATCAACCAAAGACTAAATACAAAGTCTCAGAATCGAATTTACGAGATTTATTACGACAGATTAGTTATTTCAGGAATTGTAATAGTATCGAACTACGAGATGTCATTGAAAATGGATATAGAAAAATTATTCCTAGAAGTGAAATAATCTGTAGAGAGGCAGAACCAGGAGACTCATTTTATATTATACTTTCTGGTTCGGTGGAAGTATTTTCAGAAAAGGCAAATAAATATATTACAACTAGATACGCAGGAGAATTTATTGGAGAAATGTCACCACTTTTAGGAATTACTCGTACAGCTAGTCTTCGTGCTTTAGAAGATACAATATTATTTGTAGTAGACCAAGAAAATCTACAAAATCTTTTGGCAAAACATCAAAGACTAGCAGACAAAATTTCTGAAGAATTATCCCAACGTTTAGAGACTTTAAAAAACTTAGGACTATTGCATGACCAAACAAGCTCCCAAAAAACAGCTCTGGTTTGGATTAGGAACCGAATTTATACTTTATTTGGGATATAAATTGTTATCAGTTATCAGTACCGACCGTTGAAGCTAGAGGCTTGAAATACAAAAGTTCATTTTTTTCATGCCCTTAAAAGGGAGGCTTGAGACATTATTTTTTTGTCAGAATATTCTCTAAATACCCTTGCAAAATAACCAGTTTATTTTTACCACTATTTTAGGGCTTACTGATTAACTATAAAACTATTTATACCAATTCCCAAAAGCATTGCTATACTTAGGTTGCACTTAAGTTATTAAGTAATTAACACAGGGCAAATCACTTTTTTGCTCTTTATTAGCCCAGTTAATGTTTATTATTCTTATGTTGTACGGACGCCCTTATGCAACGTCCCTATCTCCCCACACAGACCACACGGACTACACTTCCCCACCTGATCGGGTATAGCATTCTTTTCGAGAAATGGTATTACAGATACAGCGGATTCCAACTTGGTGAGGTAAAGTCATCGCGGGCAAGATGTCCCCACTACCAAAATTTAATTGTTAATACCCGTACTTTATATACTTGGAATCTGCTGTAAATTTTTTCGCCTAAAAAAGACGAAAAAAGTGCTAAATTTTCATTCCTAATAGTTAAAAGACTCAATATTTATCCTGACTCCTACCCTAACCAAAATACTTTTTCAGCAAACTATTATTTCAGTAGAGTTAAGAAGCTGGAGTAACTTTTTCTGTACTATCAAGAAAAAAGATGTGCATCAACCTTTGCTCATTTTCGTAGAGATGCCAAGGTGTTCCACTATGAAGTATTTCTCGGTTATTCCAGATAGCAAAATCTCCCACTTCCCATTTGAGAGAAAAAATATGTTCTGGTTGAGTACCAGGAGTTAAAAACTTCTCTATTAATTACTGACTTGGTTCGGCTTCCATTCCTTCAATTTTTCCAGCAGAATGTACACTTAAAAACAAAGCATTCTTGCCTTTTTTTGTTTGGATTACTAATGGCTGTATTCTACCAACTCCAGGAGGATTAAAATTTTTCATAGAAGCTTCAATATCATCTATTCGACGCCGACCTTGAGGTTCAACTTTAAAGTTCATGGTAGGGCAATAACAAACTTTCATTTCTACAGCTTGTTTTTGCAGTTCTGGTGTTAGAAGTTCATAAGCTTTTATAGAACTACAAAAAAGTGTTTCACCTCCTTTTGTGGGTACAACTACTGCATACATAGCACTCACTACTGGTGAGGTATCGGATATACTATTAAAGTCAGTATGCCAAACATGAGAATATTTAAAGACCTCACCAGCAGGAAGTGTAAATTCGTGTCCATAGTGAGTAAATGAACCGTATCCATGAAGAGAAAGTAAGGGAGGATAACCAGGCAATTTTTTATAGAATGGGGCAATATTTCTTCCTTCCTTAACTGCCTGAATATCATGGGGAAACCTGGTAAGAAAATCAAGTTCCATCTCTGGAGTTAACTCCTGATTTTTAAACAACAGTAATGAATGTTTTTCAAATCCTGCCATTAGGGTTTCCCACTGTTGAGATGATAGAGATTTTGACAGGTCAATTCCAACTACTTCTGCTCCGAAAGATAGCTCTTTTCCAAATTGATTGTGTAAAGGCTTAAATGAGGGTAATGTTTGATTAGGATTTTGTAGTTTTATAGATATTTTTCTAATATTTTTGACTAATAACTGAACTACTGATAAATAGACTAAATATTCTTTATAGCCTAATATACTTTATGGCAAAACTACGACCTAAGTCAAGAACAACTACTGCTTCACCTAATAAACTTTGAGTCAAAGGGTGAGTTGAAAAGGTTAAAACAGCTCCTAAAAATCCAGACCCTAACACTAGAGAGCATTTGTTGAGAAGTAACTATTCCCACAATATCTAAGAATTATTGTAGAAATCCCAGAGTCAAAATTATTAACTTTTACTGCTAGTGCGACAATTACTAATAGTTCACTCAAGCCAGTATTTTTTATTTGCCAATTAACTTAACAACCAAACTACCTCCAAGATAAAGAACAACTACCGCTCCACCTAATAAACTTTGAGTCAAAGGGTGAGTTGAAAAGGTTAAAACAGCTCCTAAAAATCCAGACCCTAACACTAGAGAGCATTTGTTGAGAAGTAACTATTCCCACAATATCTAAGAATTATTGTAGAAATCCCAGAGTCAAAATTATTAACTTTTACTGCTAGTGCGACAATTACTAATAGTTCACTCAAGCCAGTATTTTTTATTTGCCAATTAACTTAACAACCAAACTACCTCCAAGATAAAGAACAACTACCGCTCCACCTAATAAACTTTGAGTCAAAGGGTCAGTTGAAGGGGTTAAAACAGCTCCTAAAACGGCAGACCCTAACAATACATACCGCCAACCAGAGAGCATTTGTTGAGAAGTAACTATTCCCACAAGACCTAACAATAATTGTAGAATCGGAACTTGAAATGCCAATGCGGTACTAAACATTAATAACAATACAAATTCAAAGTATCTTTCAATTGACCATGCTTGCTCTACTACTGCCTCACCGTAACCAATAAAAAATTTCAAAGCTGCTGGTACAATTGCAAAATAAGCAAATACTAATCCCAATCCAAATAAGACTGTAGAACCTAAAAAAATTGGTCCGAGAAATCGTCTTTCTCTAATAGTTAAACCAGGCAAGACAAACTTAACTATTTGATAAAGTATGAACGGACTTGCTAATAGAATACCACTATAAGCAGCTACTTTAATAGTGACAAAAAAGTATTCTCCTGGAGCAAGTTGGAGAAATTTTACTCCCTGGGCAGGAATTTCTAGGAATTTGACAATGGGTTTAACTGCAATGAAGCAACCTATGATACCTACTACTGCTGCTATTAAAGAATAAAATATCCGCATTCGTAACTCTTCGAGATGGTCAAAAATAGACATCTCAACTTCATCGGGAACTTGGTCAAGATAATCATTTTCTTCTGAATTTTGGCGATCGCCTAAGGATTGCGAAGCAATATCGCCCACTTTACCATCATTATCAGACCTAATTTCTGGCTCTTTTAAACTTATAGGTGCTAAATTATTGTTATTTGAATCCTCTGGAGGAGTATTAATTTCTGGAGTTGTCATTTTAGTTATCAGTTATCAGTTATCAGTTATCAGTACCTCTGGCTGAAACCATAGCCTTGAAATACTGAATCGAATATTTTTTTCATTCCCTTAAAAGGGGGCGCTTGAGACCTTATTTTTTGGTCATATTTATTTGATTTTTTATATTAATTATACATAAAAGTTCTTATTTCCCATAGTCTAGACCATTGTACAGAGATTATTAAGCAAATGAACCTTCTTATACTTTGTTTTTTCTCTAAATTAGATAAATAAATCAAACTTGAAAGAAAGCTCTCCGAATAATAATTTTATTACTTACATAATTTACATATACTGAATTTTATAGCATTTCTCAAGTTACTGAGATGTAGTTGTTTTTCTTCTTTTACATTCCTTATTTACCAAACTGTTTCCCAAATTACTACTCCCTATTCCCTAAAAAACAAATTTTGTATATCACCGATATGGTAATTGCTATAACTTATTGAAACTTTGCTTTTTAATTTCTGTATTTTTTTGAATACTCAATTCTAAAGATAAGGAAAACACAAAAGCTAACTTCTGACACAACAGTAAAATTATTATAGAACCCCTAAGCGCATTTTGACCTTGATTAAAATTTTGAGGCACTCTGTCAGGATTTCCATAAAAGGAATAAGAGAAAAAGGTGAAAAAATATTCCCATACTCAAACATTATGAATATCAGTCTCTTCTCACTCTCTTTTTGGTATATTTATCCGCGTAAAAATTTGAGAGACACCAAGTTGGGAGTGGATTGAAGCAATAATTAAAAAATACTTCAATACACCCCATCTCCCTATCCTACAAATCCCTCTCTATTTTTAATTTGACCTTGATTAAAATTTTGAGGCACTCTGTCAGGATTTCCATAAAAGGAATAAGAGAAAAAGGTGAAAAAATATTCCCATACTCAAGCATTATGAATATCAGTCTCTTCTCACTCTCTTTTTGGTATATTTGTCCGGTTCATTAATGGATAATGGATAATTACCTCTCCCTAAAAGAGAGAGGATTGACTAAAAGGAAAAAATTTATTTCTCAAGGGTAGATTGGAGGCAAGCGAGGAGACCTCGGCATCCCATCCTGACGGAATGCTCCGCTTTCCGACCGCTCTCTTGGTCGATTGGAGGCAAGCGAGGAGACCTCGGCATCCCATCCTAACGGACTGCTCTGCTTTCCGACCGCTTTTTCCCCCTTATTGGGGAGGCTTTAAACCTGAATTATCTAATTATTTAATTATTTAATTGTTTAATTGTTTAATTGTTTCGGTAAAAGTTTTAGAGGCAGCGAGTTGGGAGTAGATTGAAGCAATAATTAAAAAATACTTCAATACATCCCATCTCCCTATCACCCAAATCCCCTTCTATTTTTAAATAGATCCCAAATAAGTTCTATATTAAAGCTATCCATAAATTTCAGACTGAATCATAATTTATAGAGTTGGAAAAAAATAGGAAGTTAAATTATGTCTAAAAATAGATGGAAGAAAAATATAATTTTATCCTTCCTATTTATATTAGTCTGCCTAAGTACCATTACCTTAAATATTATCCTACCAAATCAATTAGCATTTGCTATTCAAGAATCAGAGTGGGATAAATTATTAGAAAATCAGGCGGTCAAAGAAATTGTCAATAGAATCGAGCAAACTTGGGAAAAAGCCTATGAAAATTACTTTGGTGCAAATCTCTCAAGTTTTACTGTGAATGCTGAAACTATTGCTAAACAACTTTATCTATGGCAATCTCAAACTGAGAAAAACCCTGCAGTTGTCTGGGTATGGCCTCGCAAAAAACAAATACAACTAATCTTAATTACTCCCAATCAAATACCCGTTATATATACTATTCCTGATGGGGAACAAAACGCTGTATTAAATACAGCCAAAATATTGGCTGGGGAAATAACAGACTCGAGAATGCGTCACACAGAATCATATCTAAAACCAGCTCAAAAACTTTATCGGTGGATAGTCGCTCCCATTGAGTCAGAATTAGAAAAGCAAAAAGTAGATACTATTCTTTTTTGTTTAGGACCTGGTTTACGCAGTTTAGCATTATCTGCATTACATGATGGAGAAAAATTTCTTATAGAAAAGTATAGTATTGCTATGATTCCTGCTTTTAATATGATTGAAACTGAGTATAATCAGAGAAAAAATATGCAAGTATTAGCAATGGGAGCATCAGAATTTATCGATCATCAATCTCTACCTGCCGTACCAATAGAGTTAAAACAAATAACACAAAAATTGTGGCAAGGTGAGGCATTTATTAACCAGGATTTTACAATTGAAAATTTACAGCAGCAACGACAAAAACAGAAATTTGGAATTATTCATTTAGCTACTCATGCTGAATTTAGGTCAGGAAAACCAAGTAATTCTTATATTCAATTTTGGCAGAAAGAAAAACTGGAACTAGATGATATAAGACATTTGAAATGGCATCAACCAAAAGTAGAGCTATTAGTTTTAAGTGCTTGTAAAACTGCGGTGGGAGATCGACAAGCGGAATTAGGTTTTGCCGGGTTAGCCGTGCAAGCTGGAGTTAAATCTGCCCTGGCAAGTCTTTGGTATGTTAGTGATGTGGGAACTTTGGCTTTAATGAATGAGTTTTATCAAAATTTTCAAAAAATTCTACTGAAAGCTGAAGCACTTCGACAAACACAAATAGCTATGTTAGAAGGGAAAGTAAGTTTAAAAAAAGGTAAGTTATATGGTTCTAATACTCGAGTAAAATTGCCACAAGAATTAGCAGAATATAAAGATGAAAATTTATCTCATCCCTATTATTGGGCAGCTTTTACTATTATCGGTAATCCTTGGTAATATCTAAAATTTTTAGCGTTGCACAATTAGGATTTGACTGAAAAATTTTGTCTTAAGCATCGCCGATCATTAGGAGACTTTTTAGTTGATTTTGTTTCAATAAATAAGTTTTTTCTCAACTACACTATATAGATCGGGTTAAAATTAGTTATGATTTTCTACTGTGGCCACTTTTGCCTCCCACTTACCCATACTATTACTCCCAAGCCTGTAATTTGATAATTTTTTATACTACTTTCTAATCTGTTATCATCAAAAATTATTCCGAAATAGTTTAGGCCAATGTCAATAGGAACAACAGAAGCAGCATTTCTCTTGAATATTTCTACCGCTAGACTCAGACTCCTGTTAAAACAAGGCCGGGTTCGTGGAGCTGAAAAAAAAGGCAGATTTTGGACAATTCCTCTCAATAGTCGGGGAATGCCAGAAATTACCCCTGGTCTTCGGGGTCCAGAAGGCAATTGGAACAAAGGAAAGCGTACAGGCAATACCTTCATTCACATTGTACGAAAAGTAATTGACGCTAACCGAGACCACGGTACCAGCGATCCAGCTATTTCTGTTAAGCAAGGCGATCGTAATGATAGATGCCATGAAGCTGAAATAGTAGGGCCTTGCAAAATCGTCTACCGACCTCACAAGCCAAATCGTAGTCAGGCTGGTGGAGCAAGGCTTTGGATTGAGGTCGAGCCTCATGTTCAAATTATCCGTAAAATCTTCCCAGATTGGGAGCCGTCGGAACCACCTACTGAATCAGTTGAAGCGTTGGCGGAGCCTAGCGGTAGCTACATCGCCACCGAGCGTAACCTCAGCACTATAGACGTTGCCTAACCTCAACCACCACAAATTTTTCCTGTCTTACTGCTACTGCCCTGCTAATTTTTACTCTTGGGGTTGAATTTTACTATGTTCCGGCTTTAGATGAGTTCTGAAAAAATTTCAGTATCAGGGAAAAAAACTAATTTTTCCTAGACCAGAGGATTAGGATGTCAGAAATTTTTGCTCTTTTACTGTCCTAATTATCACAAATATTTGTTTAATCATAAAATTGAAATTAAAAACAAATTACTAATCCGCAACATTTTTAGCCTTTTAGTTGAGAAGAAGTCGCAAAACTCAATCTTGTGAAATTAAAACTCTGGTTTTAAATCTCTTCCCATTAAAGCTCCCACCGCTTCTTCGGGACTAATCTTACCATTTAACAATAAAAAAACTTGAGTAGAAATAGGTAGAGTAATTTCCTCTCGATTAGCAATATTAATCAAAACATTCGTAGTATTAACACCTTCAGCAGTACCAGGTAATTCCTCTAAAATTTCCTCCAAACTTTTACCTTGAGCTAAACCATAACCAACCCGATAATTTCTACTCAAAGAACTACTACAAGTTGCCAACATATCTCCTAAACCAGATAACCCAAAAAAGGTTTCAGTTTTTCCACCTAAATGAGTACCAATACGAATAATTTCTGTCAAAGCACGAGTTAATAAAGCTGATTTAGCATTAGTACCAAGTTCCAAACCATCACAGACTCCACTAGCAATAGCAATGATATTTTTTAAAGTTCCACCTAACTCCGTACCTATTGGATCGGAACTACTATAAACCCGAAATAAACCAGAAGCAAAAATATTTTGTACCGTCGTTGCTGCTGCCTTATGTTTACTAGCAACTACCGTTGCAGCAGGTAATCGATCGTTAATTTCTTTTGATAAATTAGGACCGGATAAAACCACCACAGGATTATCAGGAAAATTAGCTTCCCAAATCTGAGAAGGAGTACAAGTTGTTTCTGGATCTAATCCTTTTGTAGCAGTTACAATAATTACTTCTTTTGGTAAACCAATCTTTTGAATTTTTTCAGCAGTTTCATTAACTCCTTTCATAGAAATTGCTGAAACTATTATATCAACATCCTTAAGTACCTGTTCTAAACTTACATTTAAGCTACGAGACCACAAATATATTTCATGTTGATTATGACCAGCTAATTTTGCTAAAGCTAAACCCCATGCACCTGCGCCTAGAATTGCCAAAGTTGCTTTTTCATTTGATATTGGATAAGCAGATTCTAGAGTTCTAATAACTTCTCTTCTTTTATCACCTTGAGATATTTTATTTGTCATAATTTATTTATTTAATATATTCATGAGTTTTCAGCTATAAAAACCCTATTTTTGTTACAGGTAAAAAATATATTGGAATTAGGTAAGTAGGTATAATAGACATCTCCATAAATTAAGTTTTAGCTTGGGAATTACAAGGATTGAAGATTAATTATCATAGAGGTCTAATAGTTTCCTGATTTTTTCCAATACATGAATTTTAGGAGTTATGCAAAAAAAAAACGATTTCTGCAATAAATCCTTATTTTTTTGCTATGTAATTAAGGGTAAAATTTGACGGAACTAAATTTATGTCAAATTTATTCCGCTCAAGAATTTCCCTGACTTCATTCCAGAAAGTGTCACAAGTAAATATCTTTTTTAAATTTGCTATAAAGGGGATTTTTTCTGACATCATTCTACTTCATTAAACTAAGACTAAGGAATGAGAATTTTATTATCTACAAAAGTCGATAGTTAACAGATAATACCAAATCTCAAAAATTTGCTATATATCCTGAAAAAATATGTTATGTAGTAGGTTGTAGCTGTTAGAAAGTTCAGGAAAAATCCTAAAGTATAAAGTAGTTGTCACGAAGCAACATTAATGGATGATAAATGGTATAAGCAGACAAAAGGTTTACTCACAATAGAGCATAGGATGTCAACATCACTGTGAAATTTTCCTCTTTCTACAAGTCGGTTTGCTTAATAGAGTTTCCTAGGCCATCAAAAAAAATTAAATACACACAAATTGTGCAATTTTAAGAGAAAATTGTAACAACAAGCTCAAATATAAATTTATAGGAGAGACGTCTAATGATATTCCGTCATCGATTACCCAAAATATTAGCCCCAATATTAATCAGCTTATTACTACTAACATCTGCTTGTGGTGGAGCTAAACAACCCAGTCGTTTCGACCAGGCCCAACAACAAAGCAAAACAGAACGTCCCTCCCAAGCTAAACAAGTATCCGGTGGCAGTCTCAATAAATACTTCCCATCCTCGAGTGGCGACTATAAACTTAACTATGCTCAAGAGAAAAAAGGCTTTGCTCAAGCAAGTCTTAAAAAAGATGGTAAAGAAGTAGCAGTCATGTCTATCAATGATATCTCTGCTTCTCCTACTGCTGCCAACAAATTCCAAAATAGCAGCAAAAAAATCGGAGGATATCCAGCAGTTGAACAAGGTAAAACGACTACTGCTGTATTAGTAGATAATCGTTTTCAGGTAAAAGCTCAATCAAAAGACCCCTCATTTACACCCAGCGATCGCGAAGCATGGCTAAAAAAATTTAATCTGAGTGGTCTATCTAGTCTCAAATAGAAAAGAGGGAATAGGGTTCATTAATTAATAATGGATAATGGATAATTACCTCAAGAAAAACCCTAAAGAAATTGAATATCACGAAATCATAATTTCTTTTTTTCTCTTGAAATAGAAGGCTTTATAGCAAATTGATTAATTATCCATTGGGAAATAATTGATTTTATTTTTTATTGTTGGAGATGTCTAATAGAAAAATTCTGCCCCAACACTAAAAAAAAGTCTCTTCCTCCATTAAATTTATAATCTTTAACCAATAAATGGCGTTGGTAAATCAAGAGATGAAACTTTAAGAGTAATCTGTTTTTAATACCTCTAAATATTTAATTAGAGTAAGTGATTGGTATCACCCCTAGTAGAAAATCATCCCACCAATTACCAACGCCCAAGAAATTAGGTCTTAACCCTCCCCTAATTCTAGGGAATCAAAAAGGAAATTTCAGATTTTCTTGCCTCCGGTTTCAGCCAGAGGTACTGATAACTGATAACTGATAACTGAAATTAAGGAGCCTCAAATGAGCAAACCAATCTTTGAATTAGTAGATGAACTGCCCTCTGACAATATTACAATTAAAGCTTTACGCGCCCTAGACTTTGTTGTTCCTGGAGAGTGGGATAACTTGGTAGGATTTGAAAATACTATCCGTACTGTAACAGGGGAAGACGACGAAGACCTAATTCAGCAAATAGGCGATCGAGCTGTAATTCTCTTCAATGACAAAGCTCAAGGATATCAACGTGCTTTGTGGTTATACCAAACTGTTAGTGGAGCAGGTCGTGCTTTAGGTGCAGCTACCCTAGCTAATATGGTTGGAGATAAAATACCTCTGGTCGGAGGTTTGTTAACTAGCCTCACTCCTAAACCAGGAAAAGCCCAAACTATCGATCTATCTCTAAAAGTAGTTGCAGAATTATTAGGTTTCTGTTCCATCAATGGCATTCCGGGAGATAGTATTGGTGATTTTGTCGGCGCTCTAGGAGATTATAGTGGAGAATCTTTGATGCGGTTAGCCGCCTTAGTTTGTTTTGATGGTTTAATTCCTTTAGGGCCAGACTTTATAGGTGCCGCCGCTGACTGGATAGAAGGACTTTCTCCCTCAGACTTAGAACAAAATGATGGCTTCAGGGAAATGGAAGATGCCATTCCAGGAGATGATAAAGATAGTAAGTTGGGCTTTATTGGGGAAGCCTTCGGTTCTGTTTCTGGTTGGATGGGAGATTTTGTCAGCGATCGGGGCATTACACCAGAAAACGTGGCCAATAGCTTGCAAAGTTTCGTAGAATTTAGCGATGATAAATTGGATTATTTAGCTGCATTCCTAGATGTAAGTACCAATTATTATGAACATACAGGAGTTCAAACCCTCGCTCGTCGTTTAATAGAACGAGCTTATGCAGAAATTTAAGTAAGGAAGCATTTATGGCAGAAGAACAAGAAGCTAAAAAAACTGAAACTAAGCCTGCTGGAGGTAAGGTCAAAAAAGAAAAGCCCCCCGCTGTAGAAGACAAGCCTTTTGCTGAGTTTTTGCAGCAAGATTATTTGCCAGCTTTACAACAAGCTCTCACTCAGCAAGGTATTGACGATCTCGATCTAAACCTAGTCAAGCAAAAACTACCTATGATTGGCTTTGGTTCATCTGAAGAATGTTGGCAAGTTGTTGGTAAGTTTAAAAAAGGCCAGCGTCAATTCAATGTCTATTTCCCCAAAAAAGATATTAAAGGCCCTAGAGCTTTCTCTTGTGCAGATAATGGAGCTAAACCTGCTACCTTGGAACCTTTTCTAATTGATGAGCGTAAAATTACTCTGAACTTATTGGTGTTTGGTGTAATTCAACGTCTGAATGCTCAAAAGTGGCTCAGTTTAAACTAAATATTTAAGGTAGCAGATACTCTGTGTGTTTCTGCTACCATCAATTTATTTCCCCATTGGCCTCGAATAATTTTGTTAAGGTCTACGTCTGCTTCTAACAAGCAGGCATGGCCACTATGGGGAAGAATAACCATTTGAGCTTCGGGCAAATACTTGACTAAAAACTTGGCTTGTGATATTGAAGGAAAAATTCTATCCGCAGCACTAGCAATAACTAATACAGGCTTTTTGAAACTTTTTAGTTGATTGTTGTTTACTTGGAATGAGCGCATTAACTCAAATCGCCAGATGGCAGTTTGTTGAGAAACTGACTGCATGGCCTTCAGCAAGGCCAGGCGTTCATCTCGTTGCATCCGACCCAGAGCCGCTAAAAAGGGCAAAGTTCCTGTTACAGATAACTGATATAAAGAGGTCGGTAGGTATTGGGTCAGATATGAGCCATATTTGACTAACGGTTGTTGACTGAATGAAGTAGCTGAATTAACTAAAATTAGTTTGTCCAATAATTCAGGAGCATTGAAGGCAATTTTTAGTGCTAAACATCCTCCAAATGATTCTCCACATAAGTAAATAGGTCTTTTGGGTACTGCTTCTTGTTCAATTGTAATTAAGTTTATTGTTCTTTCTGATAAGCGATCCCAACTCGATAAATCATTTTGTGGGATGCTGAGACAGCGAATATCAAAAGCAGTTGATAATCTGGAAAGTTGCGATCTTAGCAATTTACCTGTGCCATCCATTGCAGGTAGGAAAATAAATAGAGGTAATTCCGGTTGGGAGGCAGTTGGCCTTAAGAAACTAATTTTACTACTTGCCACTTGCATGATTGAATACAGATAGAAATTAGTAATGATTGATAAATTAATAACTAATAGTTGAGATATCTCAGCAACTTCTCATTCCGCTTATACTGTGATGAGATTTTTATGGTTTTGTGATTAACCTAATTATTACTTAATAATTGCTTAATCTTGACTTGCCTAACATGATAATTACCAAATCAAGTTATTTAATTATTAAATTTGCACAGGAGCAAGAGCAATTTTTTGTTTTAGTTTCTAGAATAAAAATATAAGGCATCAACCAAAAACCAACCAATATTCAAGAACTAAACACAGCCTTCTGTCAGTAAGTTAGCAATTTCTTGGCTAACATAATTAGTTATATTTTTGACTAAATTTTTAGCCTATTTCTCTTGCTCTTGCTCACGGTGGGAAGCTCTAATTGAAAAATGGACGGCCAAACATGATATGAGAGAGTCGATCAACTATTATTATCAGGATGCCATCTAGCTTGATTAAACAAAGGTTCTGAAAGGTAAAAAAAACTTAGTAATTTCAAAGGTATTCTCGAGGAGATTAACTGCTCATTATGAAAAGCTATCAACTACTGGTAATATTGCCTAATATTGCCAGATTTGATAATGGCGCTCGAAGAGCTAAATGAGCAAATCCTCTTTGAAAATCACCAATAAAATTAGGAGGGGTAAATTTTACGATATGTACAGCTCATTTTGGAAACACCCCTACAACTAAGTCATAAGTTGTTTTTGTAACTGGGATTTTGATCGACCCTCCAAAAACATTTCGCCTTAAAAGGTGGGGTTTTAGACCCAATCCTGTTTGATAACACAGGTAGTTGGGTCATATAGTGATGACTGGCAAATAATATGGAACAATTGACGCTGTGAGTAACAAAGAGTCCATAAAACTATGATAGTTGCTGACAACTAGCACAACTTCTTAAGAAGGAATCGAGTCTCCATGATTAATCAAACCTCTACTACCAATACAATATTATAGTAGCTAAGAAAAACGGGAAATTAACTGTACCCTATGTGCTTGGCTCCCCATTTTTCCTGCAAGTAGAGATTCAATTATAGACTCTGAATAAATATATATTCTGTAAGAATAATAACATCAAAATACCAATAATTAAAATTTCTTTGAGAAATTCTCAAAGAACAATACAACAGCATTACTGTTAGGGTAGGGGATATTGTTAGCTTAATTAGCAAATCATAATCAAGTTAATTTAAGTCAGCAAACAAATAGTTAAGCCAAGTAGTAAATCAAATTAGGTCGATACTACTAGACTCATTATGATTATTACCATTACCAGTTCAAATCAAAAGTATTTAATTCTGATTTTCCATGAAAAACATATATACAACTAAAAATACCTTTGCCATTACAACTCCCCTTTACTACGTCAACGATTTACCACATATAGGCAGTGCTTATACCACTATTGCCGCCGATACGGTAGCTCGTTTTCAAAGGCTACAAGGTAAATCAGTGCTGATGATTACTGGTACAGATGAGCATGGCCAGAAAATTCAAAGAACAGCTCAGAACAAAGGAAGATATCCCCAAGAACACTGTGATTTAGTAGTTACAGGATTTGAATCTCTTTGGCAAAAACTAAATATTCAGTATGACCGTTTTAGTCGTACTACTGCATCTAACCATGAGCAAATTGTCAAAGAATTTTTCCAAAGAGTTTGGGCTCGAGGCGACATCTACTTAAGTCAGCAACAAGGATGGTATTGCGTATCTTGTGAAGAGTTTAAAGAAGAGCGTGAACTTATAGAAGATAAACATTGTGCCATTCATACCAACCAAAAAGTAGAATGGCGCGATGAGGAAAACTACTTCTTTCGCCTCTCCAAATATCAAAACCAACTACAAGCTTTCTACCAAGAAAGGCCAGAATTTATTCAACCTGAAAGCCGTCGGAATGAAGTCTTAAGCTTTGTTAGTCAAGGATTACAAGACTTTTCAATCTCTAGAGTTAATGTGGATTGGGGCTTTCAACTACCTGTCGATCCTAATCATACCATATATGTTTGGTTTGATGCTCTATTAGGTTATGTCACAGCCCTTTTAGATCCTGATAGTGAACCCACTCTAGAGAATGCTTTATCAAAATGGTGGCCGATTAATCTGCATCTAATTGGGAAAGATATATTACGTTTCCATGCTGTTTATTGGCCAGCAATGCTAATGTCAGCAGATTTACCTCTGCCTGAGCGTGTATTTGGACATGGATTTTTGACCAAAGACGGCAAGAAGATGGGTAAATCCCTGGGTAATACTTTAGACCCTTTTGAATTAATCCAAAAGTATGGCTCCGATGCAGTTCGTTATTATTTTCTCAAAGAAATCGAATTTGGAGTTGATGGTGATTTTAGTGAAACCCGGTTTATCAATGTCCTAAATGCTGACTTAGCAAACGACTTGGGGAATTTACTAAATCGTACCCTCAAAATGGCTCATAAATACTTTAATGGTCAAATTCCTAATATTAATGGTGAGGAAATAGAAGTTACTCACCCACTCAAAACAATAGGCATTAGTTTGGGCGAAGAAGTTACTCAAGCTTACGCCTCTTTAGCTTTTAGTCAAGTTTGTGAAGCCGTATTGGTTTTAGTTAGAACCTGCAATAAATATATAGACGAAACTGCTCCGTGGAGTTTATATAAACAGGGTCAATTAGAAGCCGTAGCAGAAGTGTTATATTCTGTTTTGGAGTCTGTTAGATTAGCAGCCTATCTTTTATCGCCGATCATTCCAAATATTAGCAATGCTATCTATCAGCAACTAGGTTTCTCAAATGATTTTAACGATAAATCAGTAATTAATAGTTCAGGAACTTTTGTCAAACAAGTAAGTTGGGGCGATCTACCAGGAAATCAAATTCTGGGGCAACCTCAACCTGTTTTTCAAAGACTAGAACTGACAGAAACTGTTGCTTAAAAAGCTAATTGTACTTTTGTTTTTTTTAATTACATAGCCTGTTTTTTCTCTTACAAATTATCTCTGATTAAGAATTAAATTTCTTTATTTCATAAAAAAACTGAGGTTAAAAACAATGTTGAATCATCAACAAATACAAATAGAGTGTAATGAAATATTTACACCAGAACAAGTTCTAGAAAATCGTGGCAAAGTAGCTATTTTTATTGATGGGTCTAACTTATTTTATGCTGCTTTGCAGCTAGGAATTGAGATAGATTATACGAAACTTCTTTGCCGTCTTACAGGAGGTTCTCGTCTCCTACGTTCCTTTTTCTACACGGGAGTAGATCGTACTAATGAAAAACAGCAAGGGTTTTTGTTATGGATGCGTCGTAATGGTTATCGAGTCATTTCTAAAGACTTAGTACAATTACCAGATGGATCTAAAAAAGCTAATTTAGATGTAGAAATAGCTGTTGATATGATGGCTTTAGTAGGCTCTTATGACACTGCTGTATTAGTTAGTGGAGATGGAGATTTAGCTTATGCTGTAGATGCTGTTAGTTATAGAGGTGTTAGGGTTGAAGTGGTTAGTCTTAGAGCTATGACTAGCGATAGTTTAATTAATGTTTCTGACCGTTATATAGACCTGGAACAAATTAAAGAAGACATTCAAAAAACTTCAAAATCTCCTAGCTATACCTATCGTCCTCTATCAGCTATAGGCTTGATGGATGAACATGATTAAGGATAAGATTTGGTCTAATTTAACTTAGAAAATTTGTCAAATTTTAGAACAATAATTAATTTAAAAGTGGAGTGAATTTTTTTTGAGTTTAGTGAATTAATACCTAGAGCATTTTTCTGTCTAGATTTGAGAATTAAATTAGAGCAAAAATTAAATATTACTTAACTACAAGGAAAGTTGGAAAAACTGAGCATTATTCAAGTGAAAGCTGGAAAAATTTGTGCTTATGATGAAAAACTTTCCTTGAGTCTTTTTTGAATATATAGCATTTATCAAATAGATCATACCAATTCTCAAAAATTTTCCTATAGTTGGAAGCTAGCAAAAATAACTTTCCTTCATAACCGAAGTTACTAAATATTCAGTATTTACTCCAACAAATAATATTTAGAAATATAAAACCCTAGTATAGGAAAATTTATGGTAATTGGTATAAGGTGCAAAAGTTTTGGATTTTTTAGAGTCGGAATTCCTATATACCAAATTCAAAAAAGATATTTACAGTAAAATTAGAATAAAACTGTTAGTAAATTTGCTACTGACATGAAGCTATATCAGAAGTTATAGCACTACGCAAATAGGGCACAGACATTTATGCGGATGCGACCCCTCGCTGTTGCACGGCGCATCTGATAGCTCAAACACCTTTTATGGATTACTTCTGATACCAAATCCGGTTAATTAGTGATTAAAAAAATTTCTTCTCCTAATACCTTCTTTCTCCCTCCTAACTCCTGTACATCGCCAATCCGACGGATCCCTTACCTGACTCCTGAGTTCTCCCTAATTATTTTTAACTGTTCATCCGGACATAATATTACTTTTGACTTGCGCATAGCGCTATACCCCCGAAAGCATAAAAACAATTCCATGACTTAAAATAGCTTATTAAGTCAATTGTGGAGTTGTTTTACTCTGATCTAAGGGACTTCCAAATAAAAAATTATCCCATTAGCTATGAAAATAAGGGAGTAGGGAGTAGGGAAGAAATTGAAAAAGTAATGGAGTAGGGAGTAACCAGTCAGGATATAGTACATAAATAGAGTACAAAAATTGGGATAATTTATTTTCTGTTATTCCCTAAAAGAAGTGTATAAAATGTGTATCTCTTGGCTTCTGACTCTTAGCAACCAATACTTTGTAGCAATATTTTTTTAAACTGTTATTAGAGACTGAATGTATCAGTAAATCTAAAAAAGGGAAGGGAATATTTGGGAGCCTAGAATACACAACTATTAGCCAGCAGAAGATATTCCTGAAATCTTGACTAAAATATAGCTAGTTTTCTCATAGTGGAGACTTTTCCAATTAGCCATAAATATAAATTAATCCCATCGGTTAAAGCCTTAATATTTTGTTGACAAACATTCTCTTATATAAACCGATTTTATATAAGATAAGAGAATGTTTATAATTCTATAATTACTTCAATATCCTCACACTCCCCACACTCAACTATATAATAAATATTAAACTGGATTTAATATTATACCTCTGGTAAAAGTCAAAATTAATTTTTTTCTGCCTTTTTTTAATCCTTTGATATCCTGTTATTTCCCTATTTTTTATTGCCTATTCCCTATTGCCGACTGATACAATAATTATATTGAGAAACACGAGCTGAACATAATCGACTTTGTATGACAACACACAATAATTCTTTTTCCTATTCAAAAAAATTATCAATCCCTTTATTAATCTTAGTAACTTTACTTCTAGGAATAACAGCTTGTAATCAACAAGATAAAACTCAAGAAAATATCTCAGAACAACCTATTCCTAATCAAACACCAGAAAGTGATTTAACTTTAAATGACGTTACTCTTGAAGAAGCATCTGAATCAGGTGAAATGCTATGGAGGGTAAAGTCCAAACAAGCTTCATATGTCAAAGATAAAGAATTAGTGAGAGTAACTAAACCTGAAGGTGAATTGTTTCGAGATGGAAAATTAGCCTATAAAATTACTGCATTGCAAGGAGAAGTATATCAAGATGGAAACAAAATTTTACTGATAGAAGAGATAGAAGTATATGACATTCAAAATCAAATAACTATCAGAGGACAACAATTAGAATGGTTAACTGAACCAGGAATAATTATTGTTCGCAACAATATAACAGGTATTAACGAACAGATACAAGCATCAGCTCAAACAGCAAAAATTATTAGTCTAGAAAAAAGAATAGAGTTCTATGGTCAAGTAGTAGCTATGTTTAAAGAACCTGTAATGAAAATACAAACAGACCAATTGTTTTGGCAGATAGATCAAAAAAAATTGATTGCTAATCAACCAATAAAAATAGAAGAATTACAAAATAAAAAAGTTATTGGCAGTGCTTATGGTGATGAATCAGAGTTTAATTTAGAAAGTCAAATAGCTACTCTAAAGAAAAATGTACAGGTGCTCCGAACCAATCCAAAATTACAAATAAGTAGTGATTTGATGATTTGGAATATACCACAAAATTTGATTGACTCACCAGGACCAATAACAGTATTAGAACAAGGAGAAAAAGTAGTTTTACAAGCAAATAAAGGTCAAGGAAATTTTCAGAAAAATACTTTTGTTTTGTCAGGAGATGTCATTGGTGTTGGGCAAGAAAATAAAGCTCAATTAAATAGCGATCGCCTAACTTGGTATTTGCAAAATCAAACTTTTGAAGCAGAAGGTAATATATTTTATCGTCAAGTTGATCCTCCATTTAATGTTAGAGGTCCTCGGGCAGTAGGGCAACTCAAAAATGAGACAGTTATTATTCAAGGTGGTAAGAGTAATGTAGTAACAGAAATTATTCCTCCTGGGGAGTAGGGAAGAGGGGGAAGTCTGGGAAGTTTGGGGAGAAACTACAAGCAAAATGAAATCCCTAAAAAAATTGTTCTTTTAGATAAATCTACATAAATAAAATATAATAGATAAGTTATCGCTTCTCCTTATTGACTAAGAAATAAGCTTAATAACTTCCCCAGTAAAGGCACAACTAATCAGGGTTTGCTGAAAAAAGTATGAGTGGTAAGGGCAGGAGTAAGGATACAATTTTTCTAAGCGTGACAATAAATTGACCCTGCGCAGTAAAGGGTGTAAAAAAGGAAATTTCGTATTTTCTTTGCCTCCTTATTACTAGAGGTACTAATAATTGATAACTGATAACTGATATAGCGCTACGCATTAAGGTTAGGATATTTCTAAATCCTGAAAGCTTGTAAGAGTTTACTATTCCCTATTCCCTAGCGCGTAGCGCTATAACTGAAATAACCCAAGGACATTTTCAGCAGATGTTAATTTTTTGGTAGTTATTATTACAAAGGAACAAGTTGTGAGAAAATATCCCCTACAAACACCCCATAGTGGCTATCACTGGGATGGTAGCGATCGCCGTTTTTTTGAAGGTTGGTATTATCGAGTCACCCTACCAGAAGAAAAACAAACCTTCGCCTTCATGTACTCTATAGAAGATCCCATCGGCGGTCAACTTTATAGTGGTGGTGGCGCTCAAATTATTGGCCAAAATGACGAATATCTCTGTCGGACTTTCCCAGATGTGAAAAAATTTTGGGCAACTCCGGAAGTTCTCGAATTAGGTCATTGGGGACGAACAAATTTAACAGGTCCGGTTGGGTATTTAGATCCACAAGTATTTGATACTCAAATCAAACAAGGGTATCAAGCTACTGCCACTTGGCATCAAGGAGTTCTCTGCGATCCAGGAACAAATAATTATTGTCGTTGGCAATATGAAACACAACCTATATATGGTTGGGGAAACCCAGATGCAGAACAACAATCAACTGCAGGTTGGGTATCATTTTTACCAATTTTTGAGCCTGGATGGCAAATATTAATGGCTCATGGTCTGGCTACTGGTTGGATAGAATGGAATGGGAATATCTATAAGTTTACTAATGCACCAGCTTACAGTGAGAAAAATTGGGGTGGCGCTTTCCCGAAAAAATGGTTTTGGCTTAACTGTAATAGTTTCTATGACGAATCAGATTTAGCTTTAACTGCTGGTGGTGGTAAGCGAGGAGTATTGTGGTGGATGGAAGAAGTGGCAATGGTAGGTATTCATTACCAAGGGAAATTTTATGAGTTTGTACCGTGGAACTCTGAAGTATATTGGCAAATTCAGCCTTGGGGAGAATGGAAAATGCAGGCAAAAAATGATTTATTTGAGGTAGAGTTGACTGCGACTACAAATTGTTCTGGTACACCTCTACGGGCACCGTCAGAACAGGGATTAATATTTTTGTGTCGAGATACTATGCAGGGTAATTTAACTTTAAGGTTAAGGGAAGTGAGGGATGGTTATTCAAAGTTAATTTTGGAGGCGCGTAGCGATCTATGTGGTTTAGAAGTTGGTGGGGGGTCTTGGGAGCAACCTTGGGTTAAATGATATTATAGAACCCATTTTGGATTTCTTAAAAAATAGAGGCGGAAATGTGTAAATTGCGAATATGGGGTCATTTTTCTACCTTTTTCCTGTATTCCATTTCTCGACCTCCTGACTTCTTTATCAAAAATATGCACTTTTGCTAATATTCCAAATGGCTTATATAAACAAATAAATTTTTGATAATTTAATTGCTGCGTCTATGAATCGAGAAAAATAAAACCAATGATTATCCCAGACATTCCTGATGGTTGGAAATATGTTTTTAGCTCGTTAGTTGGTGGAGGAATCGCGATATTTGTCACTTACTTCCTCCTGAAATGTTATCATCTCCACCATATGCATAGATAGTATCACTACCATAAGTGCCAGTATATCTATTATCATTGGCATCCAAATGAACTGTTGTCATTACTTTATTCTCCTTATTGTTTATTAATTGTGCATAGACATCTCTAGAAAAGGTTTTTAAACCCTTGTCCTGCCGTTCCCAAATCGGCATTTTTGGAGAGGTCTAATGAGTAAGAGATTTTTCTCTTTCTATTGTTAAATAACTATCGCTTAAATTTTGGGAAATGACAATACATAAAAGTTCACTTTTATTCAGGAATTTTGTTGATGAATAAAGGTGAATAAAGGTGAATAAAACTCAACTTTTGATGTTTTATATCTGAGCCATATTTCACCAACATCACAATCCTTACTCCCAAAGTATCAAGGTTTCCACAGGGGAACCTTCCAGTGCATTAAAGTATGAGGATAATATCGGGACTTTAGCAAATTTTAAGCCCAAACAAACCCTAAACTCTCTTTATGAGCGGTAAATACGTCGATGTTTTCATCTAACCACTCAACAAAACGATAAGATATTGCGGTACGATCGGGCTTCTAAAGTATCAGTAAAGGTATTTAATGGTTTGTTAGCCCAACGCCTTCTTATACCTCCTGTTAACTGATGCCAGATAATAAATGTATAAGCACGATCGGACTAAAATAAAATGCCTTTTAAGGCTGATTTTATCTCTGACTTGATCAGGACTTACGCAAAGACGCTATATATACTGTCCTTGCGTAAGTCCTGATTACTTGAGACAGGAGTTAATCTCGGAAAAGGTAATAGGGGCGATCGCTATGTTGGGGGAAGAAGCGATCGCTTTTGTAGGGAAGAGGGGTAGGGGATTAGATTTTTAGGATTCATCGATTATGCAATACTTCTTAAATAGCTTCTTAGGCAATTTCCTCTCTTGCATTTATTATTAACAAACAGAAAAGATAATTATTATCTGTTGGCCATTTTCTAACTCAAAACTTTCCTCAAACTTAATTTCCTGAAAGAATATAATTTCTTCGACTATCTCCCAAACCCAAGTGATCGCCATTTATCTTAGGAACAATACCTCTAGGTGGCGTAACTACTCCCCACTTATTAACTAATTCTTGTAAAAATTTATCCTGTTCCGCTCGTGTTTCCTCCCAATAAGGACTTCGGTTAACCATCGTAAACCAAACCAAACCGTGTTCCCGCGTTGGCAAAACTCCCGCTAAAGCAATAACATCATTCAAAGTACCAGTCTTCACCACCGCTCCCTGGGGAATATTCCTTGACTGATCCCTTAAAGTTCCCGTGTCGTACCCAGATACCGGAAACAGATCTGCAATAACCCACTCAGAACTTTGCAGATACCTTTGAATAGCTACCAACATTGCAGTTACCGCTCTTGGAGAAATCTGATTTTCTACTCCCAACCCAGAACCATTAATTAATTGTATTTCTGCTTCCGACACCCCAGCACTCCAAGCAGCTTTTCGTTGCAAAACTTTTGCTCCTCCCAAATTTTGCGCCAACCTCTCAGCTAAATTATTTTTACTTCCCACATTCATTATTTTGAGAATATACACCAGCGGTAACGACTTGTGTCTAATAATAGGAATTTTCTGAGATACAGATTTTTGGGATATAACAGAACCAGCGATCGCTACTTTCGGCATCGGCGTCCCTGGAGGCATTCGGTTGTAGATACTTCTGACATTTCTAGACCAAGTTGCTGAATTTATACCTTCTCGCAAGAACCTACCAGCTACTACAGGGTTATACTGCTCATTCATCCAAAAATCACCTACTATAACCAAATTACCCCTCACTTGATTAATTCCCAATTTTTCCAGGGTGTTGCCTAGGGCGATCGCTTCTTCCCAGACAAAATAAGGGTCACTACCACCATTAACGACCAAATCTCCTCGCAAGATGCCATTAGTAATTGGACCCGTGGTACTAATCAAAGTTTCAAATTGATGTTGCGGTCCCCAAGTTTCTAGTGCAGCTAAAGATGTAGCGATTTTAGTTAAAGAAGCACCAGGAATAGGAATTGTACCTTCGTGACTATGAAGAGATCTTAGTTCTGACTGTATCCAGATACCTTGAGCATCAGCAGTTAATAATCCTTTCGTTTTTAAACCTTCTAAATATTCATCTACTTCTAAAGTCAATATTTCATCTGAATTTTCAGGGGAAATTAATTCAGGTAGACCTGCTTGCCATTTGAGGATAGCTACAGTATTCTGCCCAATAGTTTCCATCCCTGCCATTTCTAGCCACAGATGTATAACTCCGTAGCTAAACAATTCCCACATAGATCAGTTCAATGTTATTCAAATTCGCTTTGACACTCCACAGACTAAAAGTCGCGTGGATTCTTAAGGATCATAAATTTGATGGACTTTCCTCACGTCAAATTTTACCCTTAATGCCATAGCCAAAGATGCCTCTAGTCTGTCCGGGGTAAACCCATTCAGGTTACTTTTTACTCCAATGTTTGCAGCACCATTGCAGTCAGCATTTATCATTCTCCCTTCCTTAGTCTTGTACAAACCACGCTGTCTTGATGCAGTCGCTCATGGGGGAAACCCCCAAGACCGCGCTGCATCGCTTTATTCGCTTGCCACTGAAATTGTATTCAGTTGGGTTATCAGCATTGTAAAAAGGTATTAAATCGCAGTCCAAAAAACTAGCCTTAGAAGTATAAGACTCCTCTTGCTCTTTGTAGGTCAAGCCATATCTATCGCACATAGCCTTTAGCTTTAATCTAAAATTATGGTGAGGTATTTGTACAAACTTTTGATTAGTTTTTTTGCCTAAATTGATATTTTGTTTCATTCCTGGATTAACACCCACAACCATAGTAGATATTTGATTTTTACTACACCAGTTGATTAAATACCTAGCTGCTTTATTTAGGTAATCTCTAACTTTATTATTCCGATTTGCTGTAATGCTAATTTGTTTTTTAGTTAAGTCCTTAATACCCTGCCTATCTTTTATAGATTGCAACCTAGAATTTTCTTTATTGTACCACTGGTTGATTGATTTAAGTTTTCTACCGTCTAAAATAAACGATGACCCAGTATTTGATACACAAGTAGCTAAATTGTCTAAACCTAAGTCTATTGCTAGGACATTATTAGTTTTTACTGTTGGTTGTCGCTCCGACTCCGTAATAAATTCTACTTCAAAAAACTGGGCATCAAATCTAGGAATTATTCTAACTTCCTTAAGATTTTTATCTGCCAATCTTTCAGGAAAAGGTATTTTTACTGCACCATATTCAGCCTTGAATTTCCTAGACATTGGAATATTAAAATATCCATTTTTTATTATTATTCGAGGTATTATTAAAGGAAAATACCCTTCTTTCTTTAGGTATCTAGGCATTCGTATTTGTTCAAACCGATACAGACTTTCTTTGGCTTTCTGAATTAAGTTGAAAAATGACTTAAAAGACCTGTCTACAACTTTTAAAATTTGCTGTGCAATATCGGTTTGAAGTAGCTGGTAATTTTCATTTTCTTTGCAGTAATGATAATTTGATTCATACCTCAGATATCCGCCCTCAGCAAAATAAAATTGTCTCACAGAGTAAAGCCCTAGATTGTACATATTTTTAGATAATCTGCACAATTGTCTTAAGGCTTTAAATTCCTGGCTAGACAAATTTCTGATTTTGTTCTTTTGGGTTAGGTACATAAGATAGTTTTCGCTGTATAATGTTTATATTAGTGAAACAATCTCAAACTGTCAACGTTACTACGGCTTAAAACGGTCGCGTCGTTTCCATCCAGCCTTTAAAACAGGCTGGTTTCCTACTTACCGAAAGTTAGAGATGATTCAGAAGCTAGTTTAATTGTTCTATCAAAAATAGAAAATATATTCATTACTATTGCGCAATAGTTAAGACCAAAATTTGCCATAATCATTCAGAAGCTAGTTTAATTGTTCTATCAAAAATAGAAAATATATTCATTACTATTGCGCAATAGTTAAGACCAAAATTTGCCATAATCATTCAGAAGCTAGTTTAATTGTTCTATCAAAAATAGAAAATATATTCATTACTATTGCGCAATAGTTAACCCTCAAACTTTAAATATATTAAATTTATAGTTACACATAAAAATATTAATTTTTATAATGATTGTCTGAAAAAAGAATTCTGAAATATTTACAAAAATTTACTGGTTATTTGCTAAAATTACTTACCAAATATGCTAATCATGGAAAATGAGCAAAATTTCTATAGGAAAGGCTGCCGAACTACTAGGAGTAGCAGAAAGTACCCTGAGAAGATGGGAACGTGAAGGCAAAATCCAGTCAGAAAGAACCAAGAATGGACATCGCCGATATGATGTAGCTACTCTTCTTGGACTTAGAACCGGAGAACGTAAAACAATTGGTTATGCCTGTATTTCTAATTCTGAGCAAACAGCCAATTTAGATAGACAAATTATGGTATTAGAAGCCTACTGTAATAATCAGGGGTGGCTAGTAGAAATCATTCGAGATTTAGGTTCAGGAATAAATTACAGAAAAAGAGGACTGGTAAGGTTAATCAAAATGATCTGCTCAGAAAAAGTAGAGCGTTTAGTATTAACAAATAAAGACCGTCTGCTAAGATTTGGCGCTGAACTAATATTTACAATTTGTGAGATTTTCGGCACAGAAATTGTGATTATTAATCACTGTTCTGAATCTACAGAAGAGGAAGATTTAGATCGAGATATCTTGGAAATTATCAAAATTTTTACAGCTAGATTATATGGTAGTCGGAGCCAAAAAAACAAAAAAATAGTGGAAAAGTTACAAGAAGCAGCTAATCAAATAAATTGATAAGTAAACATTTGCGGAATGCTGCTTAAACAGCTGTTAGCTTTGAGCTGTCAACTATGTAATTTATTATAGCAATCAGGAATCATATCTGAGAATTGAGGTATTCCTTAAAAGAAAGGAATATATAGCAATCCCAAATGATTTGTGAAAATTTTTATAACAGTTAAGATTGATGAAAAACCTTGAAAATTATGACTCCTGACTCCTGAATCCTGACTCCTAACTACCACCAAAATATTACAACTGAAATACGATTGCTATAGTAGTTATCTTATTCAATAAGATAGATTTTTTTATTCTTCTCTGTTCCCTGTTCCCAGTTAAGTGTTCCCTAAAAGTTTCCAAGATTTCACAACTCAAATCATATTGCTATATCTTTGAAAGACGAAGTAAAATTGAAATATTTAGCAAAAGTAAAAGTTACTCTGAAAGCAGATTAGCCAATGTTCCTGATTAATTAAAAAGCTATTAGTTAATTACGATCTAAAAAAATAACTACTAATACCTGAATGCTAATATTGATAGTTACTAATTCAAAAAATCAAAGTAATATAAGTTATATAAATCAACTTGTAAAGCTTCATACTAGATTATTTTGTGGAGAATATTTTTTTGCTTTTATGAATTAGCTTAATGTAATATAAAGCTAATTTACTATCCAGGAATTTTTCACTTGAGAAAAATTAATAAATAATCGATTAACTGATAAAATTTTGAAGGTTTTTCTAACTTTGATAAATGGGAATAATACCTACACGAATCGCAATCGACGCTATGGGTGGGGACCATGCCCCATCAGAAATTGTTGAGGGAGCACTTAAAGCCCAAGAAGCTTATGGTGTCAAAGTATTGCTAGTTGGCGACCCTCAGCAAATTAAAGCCTGTATACATCACAAATCAAACCAACCTCTGCCAGAAATAGTTCCTGCTGAGGACATAGTAGAAATGCACGAAGAACCTTTGACTGCTATTAGGCGCAAGTCCAAGGCATCTATTAATGTAGCTATGAACTTACTAAAGGAGAAAGAAGCAGATGCTGTAGTTTCCGCAGGTCATTCAGGAGCTGCAATGGCCTCCGCTTTGCTGCGTTTGGGAAGAATATCAGGAATCGATCGCCCTGCAATTGGGGCAGTTTTACCCACTATGATTCCAAAAAAACCAGTCCTGATCCTGGATGTGGGAGCAAATGTGGACTGTCGCCCCAAATATTTAGAGCAGTTTGCAGTGATGGGGACAATTTATAGTGAATATGTTATGAGGACTTCCGACCCAAAAGTGGGACTACTTAATATTGGGGAAGAGCCATCAAAAGGAAATGATTTGGCAGTACGAACTCACCAAATATTGCAAGAAAATAATCAAATTAAATTTATTGGTAATGCAGAAGGTCGTGATGTTTTATCTGGTGAATTTGATGTGATAGTTTGCGATGGTTTTGCAGGTAATGTCTTATTAAAGTTTGCGGAGGCAGTGGGTGATGCTGTACTGCAAATGATGAGGGAAGAATTGACACCTGGTCTGAGTGGGAAAATAGGTACTGCAATATTACGACCTAATTTAAAACGTATGAAACAAAGAATAGACCATGTAGAACATGGAGGGGGATTATTATTAGGAGTAGGAGGAATTTGTATTATTAGTCATGGTTCTTCTAAAGCACCAGCTATATCTAATTCAGTTCGTTCAGCAAAAGAAGCTGTTGAAAATAGAGTGCTGGAACGAATTAATTCTAAGTATCTACCAGAAAGTAAAAAGTCAATAGTTAGTAATCAGTAGTACCTCTGTTATAGCTATTAGCTGATTTCTTGCAACTACTAAAAGCTTGACTCAAAAGCAAAACCATTTTTGCAGAATTTTTGAATTTTCATTATTCAATTGAAAAAGACGAGGATTTAGAATTCAACTGTTTCAATTTTATTCAGTTTATTTCTTAAGATATAGCGGTTCTCATATTAATGATTATATGTTACATCTTCCCTTTCCCTGTTACCTAAAATTCAAAAATCGTCTACATCATTGATTTGAGAAAAGCTAAGTACTCGGTAACAAAGTCAAGTGAACTTTAAATTAGCAGGATTCAGGAGTTAGAATTAAGAATGGTTTTGGAAAAATTACTTCTGACAGTAATCTGATATTTAATTTTTCCTATCTACTTCTATTTATATAAGTTCTAATGATTATTTCGTAAACTTGACTCTGTAGTTTTCCTTGTTAGGATATTGCCAATAATTTTGCTGGTTTAAACAAGCTTTTATAAGTTGTGAGAGTAAACAAAATAAGAAAATTTGCAGTGCAAGGTATAGATTCAGGAAATATTGATGAAAAGCAGTAAGTAATAGTAGAAAACAAATAATAATTAAAAACTGACACATGACAAATATAGGTATTTCCATAACCGGAAGCGGTTCCGCCATACCAAAAGTATCTCTAGATAATCAAAAATTATCCCAAATAGTAGATACCTCTGACGAATGGATCAGTTCTCGCACTGGGATTAGTAAGCGACAACTGGCAGATACAACAGAATCATTATGTAGCCTAGCAACTCAAGCATCTCTAGCAGCTATTAGTCAAACAAATATTACTCTTGCAGATATTGACTTAATTATTCTTGCTACATCTACTCCAGATGATTTATTTGGCACTGCTAGTAAGATTCAAGGGGAGTTGGGAGCTAAAAAAGCAGTCGCCTTTGACCTGACTGCTGCTTGTTCTGGTTTTGTATTTGGTCTAGTCACAGGAGCGCAGTTTATCCGTAATGGAGTTTATCAAAATGTCTTGTTAATTGGAGCAGATATTCTCTCGCGCTGGGTAGACTGGGAAGACCGACGGACTTGTGTTTTATTTGGAGATGGAGCAGGTGCAGTTGTTTTGCAAGCTTCACAAAGCGATCGCCTCCTGGGTTTTGAGCTTCGCAGTGATGGTAGTCAAAATAGCTGTTTAAATCTTTCTTATCAACCCCAAGCAAAGGAAATAATTGAAGGAGTAACTGTTAGTAAAAGTACTTATCAACCAATAAGTATGAATGGGAAAGAAGTCTATCGTTTTGCTGTACAAAAAGTACCAGAAGTGATAGAAAAAGCTCTGTTTAGAGCTAATCTTGATGTGGATAAAGTTGACTGGTTGCTATTACATCAAGCTAACCAAAGAATAATTGATGCTGTTGCTAATAGACTGAAAATTCCATCGGAAAAAGTTATTAGTAATCTTAGCAATTATGGCAATACTTCTGCAGCTTCTATACCTCTAGCTTTAGATGAAGCTGTTAGAAAAGGTAAGGTGAAATCAGGGGATATTATTGCTGCCTCTGGTTTTGGAGCTGGATTAACTTGGGGGGCGGTAATTTTTGAGTGGAGCGGTATTGATTTAAGTCAAAAGTGAAAATTCAGAATTAATATCCTCTGTACAACTTTTTCCAAACTCCATAAATATTGGAGTTTGAGAATAAAACTTTCAGCAAAATAAGCTTAAAACTTTTGTTCTACCATAATTGAAGTAGCAGTCAGTACTCAGCTATTAACAAGCTTCTTACAGAGAAACTGCGTTATTAGCTTCTCAAGGTGTATAATTAAGATATTTAAATCCCCATTAACAAGCAACACTTGCTTTTCCAAATAAGTGTGGGGGACTTAAACCCTCGAATTTTTAGCTGACAGCTAAATGCTGTTTAGGGAACATTTCGTAAGGAAAAGCTGATAGCTAGTTAAATGGAAATAAGGAAGGATAGATATAGGTAGCAAATAGGATTTTAGTGGCAATTAATGAATTGCCACTACTTCAGAAGTATAAATTTTTAATCTTCTTTATTTGAGTATTTTTTCCGAGCGTTAGTATGTATAAATTATGATGTAAATTTAGGGGTTAAAAACAAATATTTGTATAGTTAAATTTATAATATCAAAATGACAAAAACAGCATGGGTGTTTCCAGGACAAGGTTCTCAAAAAGTTGGTATGGGAATAGATTTATTAGATTTACCTTCTGCCAAAGCAAAATTTGAGCAAGCTAACCAAATTTTAGGCTGGTCTGTAACAGAAATTTGCAGAAGTGAAGAAGAAAAATTATCTCAAACTGTCTACACTCAACCTTGTTTGTATGTGGTGGAAAGTATATTAGCAGATGAAATGTTTGCTCATTCTTTTCAACCAAATTTAGTTGCAGGTCATAGTTTAGGAGAATATGTTGCTCTCTATGTTGCTGGAGTATTTGATTTTGAGACAGGATTAAAATTAGTTAAAAAACGTTCTGAACTAATGAATAATCTCACAGATGGAAAGATGGCAGCTTTAATGGGATTTGACCGAAAACAGCTTGAGGAAGAACTTCAGCAAACCCCTGGTGTAGTTTTGGCAAATGATAATAATTCTGCTCAAGTTGTGATATCTGGTACACCAGAAGCAGTAGAAATTTTACTTGGAAAAGTTAAGACTAAACGTGCAGTTAAATTAAATGTTTCTGGAGCATTTCATTCTCCTTTAATGGAGTCTGCATCTAGGGAATTTCAACAAATATTAAAATCTGTAGAATTTGCTGATGCTAAAGTACCAATAATTTCCAATTTTGAACCTATTGCTTCTCAAGATGCAGAGACAATAAAACTTCGTCTTTATCAACAAATGACAAATGGTGTACGATGGCGTGAAACATCTATAGAGATAGAAAAAGAAGGAATAGAAAAAGTTATAGAAATAGGTCCGGGAAAGGTTCTTACAGGTTTGATTAAACGAACTTGTCCAGATTTAAAATTGGTAAATGTGAGTAATTTGGAGGAAATAGGTAAATAGCTTTCAATAATTAATAATTAACAATTAACAATTAATAATTAATAATTACCTCTTCTGTAATAGAAGGATTGGTTAAAAGGAATTTTTTTGTTCTCAAGGGAAGATTGGATATGGCGTACTTGGGAGAGGCTAATCGGAGTGGGAAACCTTGCTATCCCATCCTATGTTCATGCCCCACAATTCAAGTTGCTCCGCGTTTCATGTCCGACCACTTTTTCCCCTTTACTAGGGAGGCTTTAAACCTGAATTTTTCGGTAAGGTGGTTCAATAATTAATAATTAACAATTAATAATTAATAATTACCGGATAATTAATAATTAGGGCTTGCTGATTAAATATCAAAGCACTGACAGATATTGCTTTGAGCCTTTTTTGGTCGAAAAAAGTGCGCCTGTTTCGGTCCAAAAAGCTCATGCATGCTAGTATTTTGGGATGATTATGGCAGAAAAATCTTGGGACAATTTTTACGACTACCTCCTCTATAATCTCCATTTCTCCAGTCTCGTGTCTCCTGTCTCCTGTCTCCTACCCCTACCAAAAGACTTTCCATAAGCAAACCCTAATTAAATAATTAAATAATTAAAAAGTTTAGGTTAAAAGCCTCCCCTTTCAAGGGGAAAAAGCGGTCGTTTGCGGAGCA
>NZ_JBNHEP010000086.1:0-10606 GCF_050015995.1 Dapis brunnea BLCC-M229
TGACTTTCTCCTAAATTCTGACTCCTGAATTCTGACTCCTGACTCCTATGACTACTATGACTTTCTCCTAAATTCTGACTCCTGAATTCTGACTCCTGACTCCTATGACTACTATGACTTTCTCCTAAATTCTGACTCCTGAATTCTGACTCCTGACTCCTATGACTACTATGACTTTCTCCTAAATTCTGACTCCTGAATTCTGACTCCTGACTCCTATGACTACTATGACTTTCTCCTAAATTCTGACTCCTGAATTCTGACTCCTGACTCCTATGACTACAATGAAATATTTCTTCTGCCCTTTTCCCTATTCTGTGACTGTAGAAATATTTTATGAAATTAGTATAAATTTTTGCTTTTATTAAAAAAATTATCAAAATCAGTACTATAAATCTCAACTTGGGTTGAGACTAATCTGAGAAAGCCGGAACAAGAATTGAGCGAGGACGGTCCCCGTGAACTCCTGGAACTAAAACATTTTTGCTACAAGCATTACCGAAAAATTGGGTTTAAAGCCTCGCCCTTGTAGGGCGACTTTTTATTTGAGCATCCAAGTGAATTGAATATATGCTATAGTTTCATTAGTTGCCGGGGGGCACTCGGAAACTCTAAACGGACGTGGAGGGAAGCGTTAGACTACCGCCAAGGAAGCAGCACCCTGTGAAGCGTCAACCCGCCCTTGAGCTACGGCTCAGTAGGAATTCCCGTGCCTTTAGGCCGGGGAGGATGTCAAATCTATTTGCTAGTCAAGCCTTTTCAGGCAGTGCTATAAGCTTATTTCCTAATTGGACAACTTTTTGAAAAGTTTGGTTGATGGCTAGGACAACTAAACTCAATCAAAAAGACAAGCTCTCTTTGGATTGCCCAAAACATCAAAAGTACTTGGTAGTGCGTCAAGGAAGTGTGGTCCGTGTGGTCCGTCTGGGGAGGTCCGGGTAGGGAGACCCTCGAAAGTAGGAGGAATAATTGTACCTGTATCTTTCTGGGAAGTGTCTGCCCAAAATCCTAACTTTTTGGTCTTAAAGGCTGAATTCTTTGCACTTTTTTCCCGACAAAAATCCTAAAAACTTTATATCTCAGTGCTTTTAGATTAGATTTGCCAGCCCTACTTGACGAATCCCACACATTACGCGCTATGCACAACCAAGTGCTTTATGGCTGTTGAATTATAAGTTTCGTTTCAAGTATTAATTACTTTTGACTACTTTCTAAAATTTAGTCCAAACTATAAATCTAAAAAGTGCTAAAATTTAGCCGGTACTATTTTATCCTTTATCCTAGTATAGGATGTTCCCAAAAGACCTGTACTATAATGGCACAGAAAGATAAGGAACATAGAGTAGCTGTTGGTTTAGGTACATAGTTGCTGTAATATAGGGAATTTGGAATAAATTCTTGCTTCCTGAGAAAGTAAATGATATAGTTGTATAACATTTTGACTGCTAAATCAGCAGTGTCCAAGAGATCCGTATAGGGTTAATAGCTTACGTCACAGCTCAATGTAGCTTTTGGGAAGCTGCTCCCCATTTATGGCTTTGGGAGGATGTCAATTAGTGAGGTTATAATGGCTAAACGCCGCAATCCAAAAAAAGAGAAGGCACAACGTAATCAGGCTTACGCACGGAAGTTTCGTAAAAAAAAGACAGGTTTTTTCTCGAAGCGATATTCATCTAAGTTTGCATCTGGTAATAATCAAAACAGTAACGAGCAATCAGAAGAGAGTGCTGGCGCTGTAGAAGAATAGTATATTTTAATGTATGTTCAAAATTCCCAGTTATGAATTTTGACATACAAAATCTAGATTTGAAAATCAGAGAATCAAATCTAGATTTTTACAGTTTAATCTAAATTGTAAATTTTTGCTTGGCAATAGCAATTTCTGTTCTTACTTGTGCAAAACCTGTTCCACCATAACTATTCCGTGCAGATACTACTTGGTAAGGGGCGATCGCTTCATAAATATCTGAAGCAAATGCTGGATGTAATTCTTTCCATTCTTCTAAGGTTAAATCTTTGAGTAATTTACCACCAGAAATACAAGTTTTCACAACCTTACCTACTAAATTATAAGCTTCTCGAAATGGTACACCACGAGCTGCTAAATAATCAGCTACATCTGTAGCATTAGAAAAGTCTTCTGCTACTGCTTCTGTCAGGCGATCGCTATTAAATTCCAAACCTTCCTGCAATAAAATAGTCATTGCCTCTAGACAACTTTTGACAGTTTTAATAGTATCAAATAAACCTTCTTTATCTTCTTGCAAGTCTTTATTATATGCTAGTGGCAAACCCTTCATCACCACTAACATACTCTGTAAATGACCAAAAACTCTACCTGTTTTTCCCCTAACTAATTCTGGTACATCAGGATTTTTCTTTTGAGGCATAATACTTGAACCTGTGGCACAAACATCAGTTAAAGTAACAAACCTAAATTCTTCAGAAGACCATAAAATTATTTCTTCTGCCAAACGACTTAAATGCACCATAATTATACTAGATGCACAGAGAAATTCAATCGCAAAATCTCTGTCACTTACCCCATCCAAACTATTAGCATAAGGTTTTTCAAACTTTAATAATTCAGCAGTATAGTGTCTATCAATAGGAAAAGTTGTACCTGCTAAAGCACCACAACCAAGGGGAGAAATATTCACCCGACGATAAACATCTCCCAACCTTTCCCAGTCTCTTTCCACCTTATGAAAATAAGCCAAAAGATGATGAGCTAAACTCAAAGGTTGCGCCCTTTGTAAGTGAGTATAACCAGGAATTAAAGTTTCAATATTAGACTCTGCTAATTCCAAGAGAACTTTTTGAAAATTTCTCAATAAAATCTGAATTTGCTCGATTTGTTCTCGGAGATAAAGTCTAGTATCAGTTCCTACTTGGTCATTTCTAGACCTAGCTGTATGTAGTTTTTTCCCTACATCTCCAGTAATTTGTGTCAGTCTTTTTTCTACAGCAAAGTGCACATCTTCAGCATCTTCAACCAGATGAAATTTTCCCTCTCGATATTCTTGACGAATTTGTTCTAAACCCTTCAATAATTTTTCACCTTCGTCTACAGAAATAATACCTGTTTTAGCCAACATTTTTGTATGAGCTATTGAACCGTTAATATCATGCTCAATCAATTCAATATCAAAGCTAATACTAGCATTAAATCTAGCTATAGTAGGATGCAACGCCTTTTCAAATCTTTGGCTCCAGGTTTGTTTATCTTGCGTCATTTTGCAGATTTTTTTTCCTGTCTAATAAAATTTTAATAGTGAGTAATTATGAGTAAGGATTCAGCTATTAGCATTCAGCATTTAGCTTTTTAAAGTAATAACTTTACTTCGGTTAGCTAATGATCTTTATTCTTTCCTGCAGAATGCTGCGCAAACATAAATTTTGAATTCTTCTTGGAAACTAATCTGCTTATCAGGCAATTAATTAATAACTAATAGCTAGTAACTGATAGCTGAATACTTAACATTATGGCAAAATACTTTTAACCATCCAACCAATTATCAGACCAACTAATAGTGCCCACCCCTGACCACATTCTATAAAGTTGTTCCAAGCCTTCTGTACATCTGCCCATAAGTCTACATCAAGTTGTTGAGCAAAAAGTTGCCAACTATACAATACTTTCATTTCTAAGAAATTTAAAAAATTACTGTAATTATTAATCAGATTCAAGCCTAATTTTGTAGTAATTATATAATCGAGCATATCTTCTCCCAAGTTCATAAAAGCATATTACTGAAATCTGAATTACAATTTATTCAATAACCTGCATTAAGCTTGTAAGTATCTTTTATACCAAATTAAAACAAGATATTGATTTGATAGTAAAATTAAGATCAAATTATTTAAGATATTTTTTGCTGAGGCCGTGGCTATAAATTTAAGCATTAGGCTTTTAGCAATCAACGCTTCACCAATTAATAATTAATAATTCTACCAATTACCATGCATTAATGCTATATCCAGGTGACACTTCAATTATATAAATAATTAATACAGACTTTTTAACATTTTTGATAATTATAACCCTAGGAGCGTGTTAATTATTCATATTTTTAATTCTCCCTCACTCCCCTACTCCCCAGGTCAAGATACGGGTTGAAAATTTTTCATAAATAAATGGTATTACTTCCTGCGCTTAAGGGGGTGTAGTTTGATATTAATTTTTAATTCTCTCTCAATTTCTCAATTGCTTTTACCTCATCCGCTCATCAATAACTGATAACGCAGTTCCTCTGCTAGAACCCAGCTAATAATTAACGACCTAATACTTACCTAATAAATTAAATTATGCTTTTGGTGGAAAAACAATTTCTGAGAGTTATGAGATTTCTTAGTCAATTATGGAACTGTTTGATTTTGATACTAAACAAAATAAATATTATAAAATAAATCTATATAGCAGTTGAAGCCAAGAGCGCAGACATTGCTAAATGCTATTTGCGTAGCATTTCCGTAGGAAAAACTCAGTCATAGATTGCTTCTAACTTTTGACTCCTGACTCCTGAATCCTAATCAACAAAATCAACCTCTGCCAAATTTTATTTATTAAATTAGTCTATTATACCCTTAGCCATCAACTTCAATCCTAGTTATATAGTCATCCCTAATCATCTCCGTGTTGAACCAAAAGCATTTTTATTTATTTGAACTTTGCTCTGATTAAATATATACATATTACTAGCTTAATAGTAGCCTTGATGTCTTTCCACTGCCGTTATTTTTAATTAAGTTTTACCCTCATTACCACTAGAGTCATATCATCTGGATTATGATTTCCTTCTCCAACAAATTGTTTAACCTCCTCAAATAGATAATCTAATATTTTTTGTGGTTCTTGATAATTTTGACACGCAAATTTGAAGGCTTGACTTAACTTAATATCATCGTAACGATCGCCATGCTTATTCGCTGCATCTGTAAACCCATCTGTATAATAAATGATTGTATCTCCTGGATGAAGTTGTACTTGTGCTTGATTATATTCAGAATCTACTTCTAAACCAATTAACATTCCAAGAGTATCCAAATTCACAATAGAATTACTAGCAGCTTGCCAAAGCATAGGAGGATGGTGGGCAGCATTACTATAAGACAAAATTTGGGTTTCTGGATCGTACTCTGAATAAAACAAAGTTACAAATCTATGGGAATTTTCCAGATCGGCGTACATAACTTTGTTCAAATGTTGTAGCACTCGTGCTGGTGAGTGCCGGTTTAATACCTCCGCTCTTAACATTCCTCTAGTCATTGTCATAATTAAACCAGCAGGTACCCCCTTACCCATCACATCTCCAATCACAATACTCCACTTACAGGGTTCCTGTTTTTTGTGCTTGGAATTCACCTGGTCGTAGTTAGAGGGGATAAAGTCATAATAGTCTCCTCCTACTCGGTTTGCTGTTTGACAACGAGCTGCAAGAGCAATACCAGGAATTTCTGGACATTCTGGTGGTAATAGTCGCAGTTGAATTTCTGCCCCTATTTCTAGCTCTCGGTCCAAACGTTCTTTTTCCCGTAAGGAGGTAGATAGTTCGTCGTTGGCGATCGCTACTGCGGTCTGGTCTGCTACTAAACGAATTAATTTTTGTCTTGCTGATGTCCAAACATATTCTGGGTCGTGGCTAAATACATATAGACGACCTCGTTCTGAGTTTTTCACTAGAATTGATGTGCCAAATAATTGAACATCATTTCCTAGATAGTTGCTAACTTGGTAGTCCAGACTAGCAGTTTGAATAGGCACTTCCTGTAGTTCCTCAGGCAAGGTTGTTTCTGCAATTAATTGACTAGTTGCTATTTCTAATGCTTGTCGGATATCTTGACATTGTTGGCCTTCTTGGCAGTGTAGTTGTTGGAATCTAACTTGTCCATTGGGCTTAAATAATACTAATGCCCCACCATCTGCATCGGTTACTCGACAGCCCATGAGTGGAATTAATTCTAGAAACTGATTTAGATTATTGAAGCTACGCAAGGCAAAGCCTAGAGAACTTAATAAATCATTAACATTTTGTTGTTCTTTATGTAAACGGGCCACCATTTCTTGAAGAGCATATACAGAGGTTATTGGTGAGGAATTGCCAGTGGCAATATGGTCAGTGGGTTCAGGGGAGTTTCGATACACAGGCACTACAGTCATAGATTTTTTCTTGATAGGTTGATTGATTAAAGTTTATTGATGCTTAATTGTTTGTGTTATTTCATTATTTGTGAAATTATGGCATTTCTTGCTTTCCTCGGTCGCTGCTTTGTTAATAATTTTGATTGGAGCTATTTTATAGTTATTAGCTTTGTTAGTTAGTTACAATTTTTCTGGCTGCAAGTTGGAATATTTGAGGTAGCTCTGATAGTGAATTTGGTACATGCAGTTGGTAATTAATTTTTGAGGTGATAATTTATGAGTTGTTTTTCTGCTTAAGTTTTTTTTGATTTGAAGTTTCTCTAGATAATAATTTTATCCTTAATATTTACTAAATTTTATCTATGCAGTTAGGTATGATATTTTCCGGATAAGTTTGGAAGTAAATTTATAGCAATTCCCAAAAAGCTTGAGGTCTCGTCATTCGTAATTTTTAGGGAGTAGTAATCACAGAAACATGGAATAGAAAAGAATAAAAACAAATATACCTCATTAGCTTGATAAACGCTATAGGTTTACAGTTTCAATATAAAGTTTCTCAAATTGCTGAGATATAAAACTTTTCTATTTTAGGTAACAGGTAATATTAGAGATATTTGGGAATAAATAAAAATATTTTATCTTATTCATTTCATTACCTCTATATTTATTTTTTTACTTCTAAGTAATTAGACCAATAAACTTAATATTTTCTGAGTTTTTTAGCAAGAGTATTTTTTGCAATTTGATTTAGATAAAATCCAATTTCAATTATTCATTTTTGACTTAGCTTATACCAAGCATAATAAATGATTGCTACAAATCAATTTTAGATATTAGGTACTAAATGTTAATTAGGGCTTGCTGATTAAATCTCAAACCATTTATAAATAAAGGAACTTGCCATTGCGTGTGCTCTAAAAGTGCCACCTTTTGGCTATCAATAGCTCAAAAAGTGAGGATGGGTGAGCAAACAACAGTGGAAAAATTGAGGGACAATTACTCCGACTAAATCTTCTGTAATCCACTATTTCTCCTGACTACTGACTACTACAAAGACCAATAAAGACTTTTTCAGCAAACCCTAATTAGTAGGTTTTAGGTAGTCAGCAAGTATTCATTTTCTAGAACTATGAATTCAGTTTCCCACCATCCTATTAGTTATTTGTAACGTAAGTATTCAGACTTAACCTATCAGTTTGATACCAAATATTCTGGACTAAGGTTATCTTCAAAAAAAAGTCAAAGTCTTAATCTAAAGAACATTAGGAAATTTAGGTAACTAGCCTATAATAACTGGATTTAGTATCATCAGTTTCTGACAAAGAATCAGTAAGTTCCTATGCAAAATTAATTACACATTTTATTGACTCCCTTTTCCCTGTTCCCTATCTCAACTAGGAAATTCCTAAAAGCACAACTACTTATTAAGAGATTGAGCGAAAATTCAAATCTATTGCTAACAAGAAATCAGCTAACTTTTAGATATCCATAAAAAATGTGCCTCCTCTTTCATTTTTATTGCTCAATGCTGACCGCTAATAGCTGTTTGCGGAGAATTACGGTAGGGAAATACTTACTTTGTAACATTCTTTTTCTATGCATAGTATTACTGATTTTCCTGAGATTTAGGTCTAAAGATTTTGTGTGATTTTACATTCAAGATTTGACTTTTCCTAGACTCTATTTCCATAGAAAATTTCAGTTCAAACTAAAACAGTCATTATAGTTAAATTACCAGATAAATCAAATATGCCTAATTGCATATCTATGATTTTAGCTAATCAAGCTAATAGTAATTTAACTTCATATGATATTCAGCACTTTTCCTAGATGGAATTTTATCGACTTCCCATTCTAGATACTACTTTATGGCTAATTTAGTTATCCAAATAGCTATAAACCTACCTAGTGAAAGTAATATCAATATTTGGTTTAATTGTCTCTGTTTCCTATAATTTCAAAAACAATGACAAATACTTTAATTGCCTGGTCTGCTGACCAAGCAAAAAATTCCTAACTTCTCCTGGAAGATGAAAATACTCTGATGCTACCCACTCTAAATACTCTAACCCACAAAAACATAGATTTTTTTCACAAATGCTACTTTGATACGGTTGCTCATTATCAATGGTAAAAGCAATGAATCTTTAACCACTTAGAAGAGCTTCAACGAACTCATAACTAGAAAATGGACGAAGGTCTTCTATGCTTTCTCCCACTCCAATAAAGCGAATAGGCAAACCCAATTGCTTTACAACAGCAAGTGCAACACCACCTCTAGCAGTTCCGTCGAGTTTTGTCAATACTACCCCACTCAGTTTAGCAGCTTTGGCAAATACTTCTGCTTGCCGTAAACCATTTTGACCAAGTGTAGCATCTAAGACCAGTAGGGATTCTACCACTGCATCTGGTGCTTTTTTCTCCACTATGCGGTGGATTTTACTGAGTTCGTCCATCAAATTTTTCTTGTTTTGCAGTCTTCCCGCTGTATCTACCAGTAATAACTCTGTATTTCTAGTTTGAGCTGCTAATATAGCATCAAAAACTATGGCTGCTGGATCGGTATTTTTACCAGGATTAGCGATTACCTCTACCTCACTCCGTTGTCCCCAGATTGTCAATTGTTGTACTGCCGCAGCTCGAAATGTATCTGCTGCTGCAATTAAACATTTGTAGTCTGACTTGGTAGCTAAATGAGCAATTTTACCGATAGTTGTGGTCTTACCAGCTCCATTTACACCATTCAAGAGCCAAATATTTAAGGTATCCTTTTCTGGGACAAAAGTTAAGTTATATGCAGGACTAGCTATTTCCGAATCCTTGAATGGCTCATCCAGAATATCTCGTAAGATTTTTTTCAAATAAGCGATCGCCTCTTTTGGAGGTAAAGCTTCTTCGCGCAATTTATTTTGTAGTGTTTCTATGATATAATCAGTTGCCTCTACTCCAACGTCAGCTTGTAGTAACATGGACTCTATTTCCATTACTGCATCTTGATTGAGAGGTCCTTGACCTACAATTGCTCTCAATTGGTTGAGTAAGTTGCGTCGAGTTCTATCTAAGCCTTGTCGTAGTTTCTTCAGCCAAGAAATTTCTTCGGCAGAAACTTGATCTGGGCGACGACCTTGAGCCGCTAAAACTTCTGCTGACCAGAGAAATGCTTCATCGAGAATTAGGGGGTCTATTTCTTCTATTTCAGTATCTACAGTTGTTTGTTGGAAAATTTCTGGTTCTGGTTCTTCTATGGCAGTTTCTTTGAGACGTTCTACTCTTGCTTGTCTTTCTGCAGCAGCTCTAGCCCAGAAAGGCAACTCTTCAGATGCTTGAGTTACCGGAGTATTTTCCTCTACCACTGAATCTGACTCTACCGGAATTTCTAATTCTGGGGATTTTATTTCCCTACGGGCAGTTTCCTCTACAATTGGAATTGGTTCGGCTTGAGTATCTGTGGATGTAGATTCTGTTTTTTCTACTGCAATATCTTCTTGTTCTTCAGTTTTGAGCTGCTCTGGTATGCTTGGCTCAACTTTTGCTGTTGTTGTAGGCGTTTGAGTTTTTAGCTTTTCCTCTGTTTCAACTGCATCTGTAGCGGTTTGAGATACGACTTGAGTTTTTTTCTGTTCTTGAATATTTTTGTAAGCTGCTTTTGCCCAGCTCAAATAATCCTCTGTACTTTCTGTGGACTCCTGCGCTGATTTTTCTTGTGATTCAACTGCTGCTTCTACTTTTTCTTTGTTAGGTTCAGGTTTTTCCTTTGAAGTTTTGTCTGAACTGTCATTATACTTACGACGGAACCAATTAAAAACCATATTTATTTTAGATATTACTATTTTAAATAGTCTATCTTATACTGAATTATGTTCAGCCATAGCATAATTCAGTACCTGGTTATAAATAAATTTAATTTTGATGTGAAGGAACTAGGTAGAAGAGGCTTCGGATTAGCTTACAGGAGTTATTAGACAAGAATCGTTTGGGAAATTTATTGGCTACAGTGATTTGGTGCTACCTATATGAGAAAATTTGTGAACTTCCTAACACATTCAACAACTTCACGGAAGTCAAAAGTATTACCTCATTGATAAATTAACGGGTTTGCACTAGCGAAAGAATTTTTCTCTCCACAGATGAATCTCTTGGTTATCTATATGATTGTTTTTTTTCTGATATAACTTCCACACTTTTTACGACTAACTTTTTATTACTCAACTGAACATAAACTATAACGCTATAGTTTCTCAGAACTACCTCTGGTCTTGTTTTTTAATTCCTGTCCTAGTGGTTTGTCAATTTTCAAATGATGGGTTCAGACAAGGCAAGGAAGACAAGGGAGTAAAGTAGACAAGGGAGAAAATTTAATAGCTTATCCCTCAAATCAATCTTGACAGACCACTAGTCAAATCTAACTTTTAACTTTTGACTTTGACATATGACTCCTCAAATTAAAACTCAACTGAACATAAA
>NZ_JBNHEP010000087.1:0-35343 GCF_050015995.1 Dapis brunnea BLCC-M229
TTATTCTCTAGTGTTACTTGAATAATGATTCAACCTAGTTAGGAGGTGTAGTGCGAGCGCAGAGCGCTACTGCTGACGCAACGCTCCGCGAACGCACTACACCCCGTTCATTCTCAATAAGGGTTTTCTTTTAATTGAAGTATTATTCAGCTCCGGAACACAAATCCCTTTCTATACATAGTTTTCAACTAGCTTGTCACCCCGTGAGGGATCAAGCACTCAATGAACTCAATAGTCTTCAAGAGCAATATAATCAAAAGTGGCTTGATATCGAATCCATGCGTCGCCAGTTATATAGCCAGTGGTATTATTTCATAAAATATACGGGGGAATTAAGCTATAACACTATCAATGAAACCAGTCTGATTCCCTTACGGACGGCGATCGCCCAAGTAGGAGAATTAGAATTTAGCCAAAATGGAGAAGGAGTTGCTACCGTAACGGCAAAAGCTTTACCTTTTGGTGTTGTATCTAAATTAAATGATACCTACTCTTATGAATATTTTAGTTATTATGTTGATACAATTCAATCTGCGGCTGATGATGGTGCAGACTGGGGAGATATAAAAGTTGAATTTGCTAACTGTGGAGTAACATTTTCTGACGATGCAATTGTGACAAGTGTTATTGATGGTGAAGCTTGGCAAATAGAGGATCAAGGGCAAATCTATGACGTTAAGGTGGAAGAGGGTATTTTTAATATTTATATTCCTCCCACTGACTCTCAAATTGCTGTTCAAATCACCAATGCAATTCATAATTTAAGTGAAGCGATCGCCGAAAACAATAACCAAACACTAGCTACTAAATATAATCTCAGACCATTTGTCAGTCAAAATTACTGGCGTGCCAATGAACCAGCTATTTTATTAACAGGAGATGCAGCCAAAGCCCCCATTCGCTTTGGACAAGATGGACGGTTAAATGAAAATGATTACTTGGAATGTCAGCCTTTAGATTTTGATGTCAAGACAATTATTGATAATTTAGAGCAACTTCAAGAGCAAATTAATAATCTCCAACCTGAAGGAGATAAAGAATCAATTAACTTTATAACTTGGAATGAGCAACCGTGGAATCCTTTTGCTTTCCATTGGTCAGTTCTATTCTATCCTTGTCGTGATATGGTAAATGGTGAAGTACAAGATTATCAACCGAATCAAATTCTGGATAACTATAGTTTAGAACCTAATGCCATAGACTTACAACTCAAGGAAGGAAAAGAAGACAGTTTTGTGGAAAATGCTAATACTTATACTGGTTTTAGTCTATTAAGCCCTACTGTAGGTAGTGATTTGAGTGAACGAATCATCTATTATCTCAATGAAGTGCTACTGACTAACTATTATTATGCTAATAGTATTGAAGAAGACAATAAAACTTCAGACTACTTGACTAAGAATTTTGAGGCAATTAGGGATTGGTATTATGCAGAAACAGGTATAGGAGATAAGCCTGAAGAAGAGCAAGTTCAAGATCCCATATTCGTGTCTTTATGGGCGTATGAACAAATGGAAAGCTTACAATGTATGGCTCAGTGCATAGGTGGTGTTAATGATACTCTCTTGTTAGCTCAACCAACCCTAAAACTGGAAGTGGATGATCCTCTTTCTTCAAATGATGTGGAACAAATCTTCCACGATCAAGTGCGTTGGACTTTGGGTAATAGTTTACAATATAAATTCCTCACTGGAGACATTTTTAATCCCATTCGTAGTGGGGCAATGTCTATAAACAGATTATGGTTAGTTGATAGTTTTGGCCAACATAAAGAAGTTATTGAACCAGATTCTGTAACGACAACAGTTGTCAACACTTATCGTATGGAGCCTTCTGATACTGGTGCTGATAATAAGGTTTTATTATCACCTCGTTTAGCACAACCTGCTCGTCTCAATTTTCACTGGTTAGCGGCGGATGCCCTTCAGGAAGTAGAAATGACCAAGACACCAGCAAGAAATCCTGTTTGTGGTTGGATTCTTCCTAATAATCTTGATAGTAACTTAGCAATTTATGACCATCAAGGTTTCAGTTTGGGTTCAATTGATGTGGATGGAAAATGGCGTGATGCACCGGGAGTAACTATCCCTCGTGATGACAGCGATCGTCCTTTATTGCCTAATCATCATTTGCAGAAGTTGGTTTACTATCTTTTAGAACAAAGGGAGGAATTTCAACAACAGTTTCTTTCTACTTTGGATAATTCCTTAGCTACTATCGATCCTGAAAGCTTTGCCGAACATACCACTTTAGCTTTGTTGGTGGGACGACCTATTGCTGTAGTGAGGGCAACTTTTAGTTTAGAAGTTAAAGGTTTACCCGCGATCGATCCTACGGTTAAAATTGAAAGTACAGAACAAGCACCAGTTACTTATAGGTTTACAGAGGTTAAAATCCCCATTCGTTTAGGAGATTATCAACAACTCAATGATGGATTAGTGGGCTATTGGCGAGAAAAACCTGTTGGTGATGAGGGTGATTATGAATATGAGGGGAATATGTTTTATGCACCCCAAAGTAATCTCATAAATCATGCGCTGATTCAAACTGAACAGGAAGGTTTAGTGTATTTTGAGCAAACGGTAGATGCACCTCCTCAAGGGGTGACAATGTTAATTGATCCTAGGGGGGTAGTTCATGCTACTTCTGGAGTCTTACCTAATCAAGAATTACGCTTACCTGCGGAAAATTATAATCATGCCTTACAGTCGATCGAGGTTAATTTCCTTTCTACCCCTGTTTTATCCGATCGCCGAGATAAGTCTCTTTCTAATAATGATCGACTAGCTAGTTTTAATCGAATTGCTATCCCTTTACCTGAAGAACCGGGTACTACTTGGTCTTGGTTGACTTTAGAGGGAGAAAAATGGTCAGAGAAAGAAAAAATTAAACCGGTCAATTTCAAAGCTACTTTTTATCGATCGCAGGAGGCTTCTGAAGGTTGGTTACAATTGAGTCAAATTTATGATCAAGAAGATTCTTAACTGTTGTAAGTTAGCTGTTGTAAGTTAGCTGTTGTAGAATAGCCCTTGTGGAATAGCCCTCTGGGCTGTTCCCATTTGAGATGACAACACAAAACACATGACATACATGACATACATGACACAGGCTGGAAGCCTGTGCCACAAACAACAAATAACAAACAGCAAACAACAAACAGCAAACAACAAACAAGAGATATACTGTAAGTGAAAATCAACTGATTTAAGCTTCTAAGAATTAGATGACAGACTCAAAACTCAAAATTACACAGAGAGATTTACCTCACTGGGAAATTGATGGAGCTGTATATTTCATCACTTTTAAAACCTGGGAAAGACTTGAATTGACTCCAGCAGCTAGACAAATTGTTTTAGATGCTTGCCTGTTCTTTCATGGACAGCGATATGATATTTTTGTTTTAGTTGTTATGCCAGATCATGTTCATATGTTAATACATCCTCTAGTTAAACAAGAATCACAGGAGAAATATTGGTCTATTAGTAGTATTATGCACAGCATCAAAAGCTACAGTGCCAAACAAATTCTGAAAATGATGACCCACATTGGTCAAGTTTGGCAATCAGAAAGATACGATCGCATTGTCAGAAATGACTTAGAATTAACAAATATGTGGGAATATATTCGCCAAAATCCTGTTAAAGCAGGATTGTCAGATTCTCCAGAAAATTACCCTTTTTTCTGGCAAGATACAGAATTACAAATTTGATAGTAATTACATTAATCACAGACAATCTTTGTGGCACAGGCTTCTAGCCTGTGGTTGCCTGTGATTGGCTGTTCCACAAAGTTAACTAATTAACAAACAATTGATTTGGAGTTTAAAAAATGACTACCCCTACTGATATTACTGTCGAATTAGTAGAAAGTTTGACCACAATAGAGGAGTTTATTAACTTAATCATTGACGCATTTGGCATATCAGAAGATGATGTACAGTTAACCGCTATTGACATCTTTACTCTTACAGAGGCTACTGTAGAAATTGACTCCCATAATGGGATTTATAATTTTACTGTAGGAGTTACCATTGATATTAATCAAGATGATGGCGAAAATGCCACTAAACAATTAAGTGGTAGTCTCAAGATTGATATGAGTTATCAAACTGTTGATAAATATAAAGGCGAATATGGTGGTTCTCTATCGATTCCTCTATCAGATGGCAGCACTAATCTGATCTTTGACTTATATTATATAACCAAACAAGATTCATCAGATGTTATTAAATTAATCATTGGACAGTTAAATGTTCAACAAAATCCAGAAGAAGATATTGGAGATGTTAATTTAGCTAGTTTAGTTGGGGAAATTTGTCCGAGTTTAGAACCATTATTCCCTGAAGAACTTGTAGAAGCATTTAATCTTCAGGAAAATGTTCTTTTTGGCATTTATAGCACGGCAAAAACTGCTTCCAAAAATCAAAATAAAATGCTGTTTAGCATTGGTTTTAATGCCAATATTAGTTTTAGTGAAATTCCTTTGGTGGGAGACTTCTTACCTCAAGAGATGTACAAGAGCGAATTTGCTTTTGAATTTTTAGTGTCATTCCAAAAATATACCCAAAAGGAACTCATAATTCTTAATAGTTTATTAGAAGAACTCAGTACCCCATTAAAAATAAAACCTCCCTCTACCACTATTAACGAACTGGATAGGGGTGCAAGTATAATGGCTTATTTTGATATTATGGGTTACATAAAATCATGGTTATTAAACTTAAAACGTACTAGCAGTACAAGTAGTAGCAATACTGGTAACAATACAGGTAGTGGTAGTGGTACCGGAACAGGTAGTGGAAGCAATACAGGTAGTCGCAGTGCAAGTATAACAGTACAAACGGAAAATTCCTCACTGGTTGGTTCTTCTAGAAGTACAACAACTACCTCAACTACCACTAATGATGATAGTCTCATTACCTTTTCGTAATGAATACGCTACTATTATTTGTAATCGTCTCCCCGAACCTAATGGTCTGAGTATCGTTCATTTAGTTTCCATAGAAGGACGACATACCAAGGATGGTTTTGATTTTCTAGGGGCAGGAGATGAAGATTTAATCCGCTTTGTTAGTTTAGCAAATTGGAGTTTTTCTTGTGTCGATCCTAACCAAACTTTTACCCAATTATTACAAAGGTTAAACCGCGATCCCTATACTCCAAGATTGCCCAAAAATGACAATGCCCAAACGGAGAAATATTTAGAAAATGGTTATATTACTGTACCTCATGGCCTCCGCCAAGGAAATAAAACAGTTTCTTGGTATCGTGGTCCTTTAAATACTGGTTATAATTCAGAAACTTATGAATTTCCCGTCAAAGCAGCCGATCAACTATTACGTTATGATTCTGAAATCGCCATGTTTGATATATCCTATTCTGCTGCTTGGCAATTAGGACGAATGTTAATGTTACACAATCAACGTTTAGCCATAGAATTATATGACTGGAAACGAGAACATTCCCAAAACTTGAAACGGTTAGAGCAACTGGTCTCAAATTTGCCCCTCATTTCCCGACGAGTGGATAAACCCATTAACTTTATTCCCCCGAACTTAAAAGAATGGTTTAATGGAGTAGAGTTATTAAAAGCAATACCCTTTAATTATTTAGTTCCCGATGAACGTTTACTCCCCCCAGAATCCATTCGTTTTTTCTGGGTCGATCCTTTATGGATAGACTGTTTACAAGATGGTGCTTTTAGTATTGGTAGGGTTACAGGTGCAGATGTAGTCGATGACCGACAAATTCGTTCCGATCGGGATTTTAATCTAAATCAAGACCGGAGAATTACTGGAATTATTATGGGATCAAAAGTAGTTTCTGGATGGCCTGGTTTACTTGTGGATGGTTATGATAAGGTTGTGGAAGATGTAGATTCTATAGAGGAAGCAGAGGGCAATATTTTACCGTTATTACGAATGGAAACTTTAGCTGATAATGTGTTAATTTGTTTGTTTCAAGGAGAAGTAAAAACTGTTGATATTCACCTCGAACCGGAGTCGATGCACTTTGGTTTAGATGCGCCGACAGTAGAGTCTCCGGAATGGTCAAAAAATTTACGGGATGGGAATGGGGAACTTATGGATGAGTATTTAATTTCACCTATACCTTGGAATAATGAAGAAAAAGAAGTGGTTAATTTAGAAGAATTAGCCCAACAAATGAATGAATATTTAAAATTAGATGAATTTACTTCAGGGCAATTTGGTTTACAAATGATTGAGGGAGTTCAAAAAGTTAGGTTTGTTTATCAGGAATAATAAGTAATAATAAGTGGGGCAGGCAGGATGCCTGCCTGAAAATAGAAGCAACGGGCAAGATGCCCATTCCACAAAATATCCTGCCTGCCTGAAAATAGAAGCAACAGGCAAGATGCCCATTCCACAAAACTAAAAACTATTAAAATCATCCAACATTTATGTAACGCCAGCCCCTGAAATACTTATCTTACCAACATTTTCTTGAACTTTGAAATAGTTCTTTAGCTATAACGAAGAGGTTTGAGACTGAAATTTTTCAATAAGTATCCGAGTATAACTATTCAAAGGATAATCAAAAGCAGCTTCAGGAGTCACCCACTTCCATCGCACAATTTCTTCATTAGGCACAACATCTTCTCCATCGGATGTTGCCCAATAATTAACCATAATAAAATGAGCTTCTTTATAAAATTGTGGGTCGAGTATTGCCTCATGGAACATAGCAAAGCGAATATCAGTTAATTTCAACCTCACCTCCTCCATAAACTCCCGCGCCACAGCAGTCTCTAAACTTTCTCCCCAGTCAACTTTTCCCCCAGGTACTCCCCATGTACCCTTCCATTTTGTCGTCTCAACAATTAATATCCGATCGGAAGGCCCTTTAACTAAAGCACCAACTGTTACAAGTGGAAATTGTGGCTTAATTGCTGACTTTTCCATATTTTCCCTGGTTAATCTCACATTATTCAGAGAAATCATAACATCTCAGTTCTAAAGCAGGGCAAACGCATCTTATTTTGAAGTTCTGACAGGGCAAGGATGTTAGGCTTATAAGTATTTATACTCATTACTTCTCTAAAGCTTAACAGTAGAAGCTTCCAGAATTTAGATGCGTTTCCCCTGAGTTCTAAAGTATGAGTCTTTCTCTAATTACACCGATGCTAGGGGATTTGATATTACTCTATTTCTCAATCGGAACATTAGACAAGCTACTCCACTCATTCCACGAACCATCATAGTTCCGAACCTTGGGATAGCCAAGTAAATATTTCAAAACAAACCAGACGAACCCTGATCGCCCACCCACTGCACAGTAAGGAAATACTTCCCGATCTGAGGTAATACCATGACTACTGTAGAGCATCTGTAACTCATCAAATGATTTAAAAGTTCCATCTTCATTAAGCGTGAGTATATGTTCAATATGAATAGAACTGGGAATATGTCCTGCACGTTCGGAACCTTCTGGTGGCTTCATTAAAAAGTGTTGGCCTTGATATTCTTGAATAGTACGAACATCTAAAATAACTGTATCGGGACAACCGATTGATAATTGAACCTCCCTATGCAATACTCGTAGACTTTTATCAATTGGTTTTGCCTTGTACTCAGTTGGTGGGAAACTTGATAATTCTGCTGTTACTGGATGACCTTCTGACATCCACTTTTGATGTCCGCCGTTCAAAACTCGTATATCTTGATGTCCAAATAATTTTAATAGCCAAAAGATAAAACCTCCAATTCCAGGTTCGCTGCTATAGGGTACAATAGTTGTCTCATTGGTAATACCAGATTGTGAAAGTAGCTTCTCTATAGCATTTACCTCAAGATTTATCTGAAGATCCGGCAGCATCAGATCAGTAATACTCCAGAAAACTGCACCTGGAATATGAGCATGAGCATTCTTGTCTGACTTTGGACTCCTCTCAACCTCTACTATACGAACTTTAGAATCATTGAGATGTTTGGCCAGCCATTGCGTGTCAATTAAAACTTCAGGATAAGCATAATCTGTCATTGGTTTCTCCTATTAAGAATCCTGATCCAGATTAAAATTGACCACTTATCTGCGTATAGACCTCGATCGGGTACACTTTCCCAATGAGGCTATAGCAAAAACTCACCGATATAATTGTTAGGGCAGGACTTATACCATCCTTAACGAAGTCAGAAGTCAGAAGCCAACCCACCCCTAACCCCTCCCAGGAGGGGAAGTAGGGGATTTGAGCCCCGCTCCAAAAATATTTCGCCGATCTTGGCGGGGTTTTAGAATTGATTTATTTTCAAATATTAATTATCAATTATCAATTATCCATTGGTTAAGTGCTTATGGGAATTTCTTTGTCAGCTTTATTCCAAGCGATCGCTCAAGCAAAGGATGAACAAGAATTAAGGCAACCAATTATGGCCAAAATAGGCAATTATTTTGTTGCCAAACGCTGGGGACTCTTTTTTTTCGACCAGCTTCCTGCTATTAATGAACATACCCCAGCAATGATTAAACTAGCTTTGTCGCTAGACCATAATCCCATTTTGCGATATGTGGTTCAACGTCATGCTGCTGTCCATGACGAAGTAATGTTACTTCCTGGAGTTTGGCAGAGGATTTGTCCTCGCACAGATCATGGACACGTTATGCTCGGTCCTATTGTCAGTGATAGTCAACTTATGGGCGGTATTGCCTTTACCCGTCACCGTTATGATCAGGCTTTTAATGCAGATAACCTGGCAGATATAAATGCGCTTTGTCTCCATCTTTCTATAAAAATAACGGTGCTACGCTCGAAACCTTTTGTCTTTCGGATGAATTGCTTTAACATAACGCCACGGGAAGCAGAAATTGCAGAATTGGTTGCCAGAGGATTTACCAATGCCAAGATTGGGGCTACTCTGTGGATTACAGAAAATTCAGTAAAACAAGCTTTGAAGAGGATGTTTCGTAAACTTGAGGTTTCGTCAAGGGCTGAAATGGTAGCAAAACTTTGTTTGAGAGAGGATAGTTCAATAATTAATAATTAATAATTAATAATTACCTCTTGTGTAATAGACAGAAAAGGATTGGTTAAAAGGAATTTTTTTCTTCTCAAGGGGAGATTGGATATGGCGCACTTCGGAGTGGCTCTCAAAGAGCGGGAGTTCCCTCCGGGACGCTACGCGTTACATGTCGGCGACAGCCGAAACGCCATCTCATCCTACGGACTGTTCGGCAAACGACCGCTTTTTTATCCTTGAAAGGATAGGAAAAACATTTCCCTATCTAAGCTTTATCATCAGTCTAAGTAGAAAAGTGCAAAAAAACAGAAGTATGTAACGAAAAGTAAATTTGCCAAAAACTCTCTTCCCTTCTGCCTTCTGCTGCTCTAGATAACTAAAGCTGCTCTGCCTCCTGTCTTTTCATAGGGATATAGAGGAATGTCCTTAATTTGTGACTTTTGACTTTACTGAACCAGTATCAGATGTCCTACACTATCTGAGATAATCATTATTTCGACTAAGGAGCAACCATGCGACTATCTCAAATGTTATTAGTCACTCTACGAGATGACCCTGCTGAAGCAGAAATTCCTAGCCACAAACTCCTCATTCGTGCTGGATATATTCGTCGTATTGGTAGTGGTATCTACGCATATCTCCCTTTAATGTTGCGGGTCTTAAATAAAGTCTCCAAAATAGTCCGCGAAGAAATGAATGCTACTGGTGCCCAAGAATGTCTGCTCCCTCAAATTCAACCCGCAGACCTTTGGCGAGAGTCTGGACGCTGGGATACTTATACCCAAGCTGAGGGTATCATGTTTTCTCTGATTGACCGTCAAAATCGGGAATTAGGATTAGGCCCAACTCACGAAGAGGTCATAACTACTGTTGCTAAAGATATGATTCGTTCTTATCGACAATTACCTCTACATCTCTATCAGCTCCAAACTAAGTTCCGAGATGAAATTCGACCTCGCTTTGGCTTAATGCGGGGTCGGGAATTTATTATGAAGGATGGCTATTCGTTTCATGCTGATGAAGAAAGTCTGAAAAAGACTTATCAGGATATGGATAAGGCTTATCGAAATATCTTACGTCGCAGTGGGTTACAATTTCGGGCTGTTGATGCTGACTCTGGGGCCATTGGTGGTTCTGGTTCTCAAGAATTTATGGTTTTGGCCGATGCTGGTGAGGATGAAATTCTCTATACCGAAGATGGTAAGTATGCTGCAAATTTGGAAAAGGCAGTGTCTTTGCCTGTAGATGGGGAAGTTTCTCCTTTTGATACTTATGAAAAATTGGAAACTCCTGGTACCGAGACTATTGAAAAGCTGTGTGAGTTTCTGAAGTGTTCTCCTACTAATCTTGTGAAAAATGTTTTATACCAGGCGGTTTATGACAATGGGATGACTGTTTTGGTTTTGGTGAATATTCGGGGAGACCAAGATGTTAATGATGTGAAGTTGTTGAATGAGTTGACTAAGTTGGCTGGAAATTATGGGGCAAAGACTGTTTTAGCTTTGAGTGTGCCAGATGTAGAGGAACAGAAAAAATGGGCAGCTAAGTCTTTACCTTTGGGTTATATTGCTCCAGATTTGTCTGATGATTATATCGCTTCTAGTAAGCAGGTTAGTCCAAAGTTTCTACGAATGGTCGATCAAACAGCCGTATACTTGACATATTTTGCAACTGGTGGTAATGAATCAGGTTATCACGTTGTGGGGGCAAATTGGGGCCAGGAATTTACTTTGCCAAAGTTAGTGGTAGATGTGCGAAAGGCTCAAAAAGGCGATCGCGCTATCCATGACCCTAGCCAAACTCTAGAAACTGCTAGAGGTATTGAGGTGGGTCATATATTTCAGTTGGGGAGGAAATATTCTGAAGCTATGGGAGCAACCTATACCAATGAACAGGGTGAGGAAGTGCCTTTAGTTATGGGATGTTATGGTGTTGGTGTATCTCGTTTGGCCCAATCAGCGGTAGAACAGTCTTATGATAAAGATGGGATAATTTGGCCGGTAGCGATCGCTCCCTATCATGTGGTTATCTGTATTCCTAATATTAAAGATGCTCAACAAATAGAAGTAGCAGAAAGTCTCTATAAAGAATTAAATGAAGCAGGAATAGAGACTATTTTAGATGACCGAGATGAGCGGGCGGGTGTTAAATTTAAAGATGCAGATTTAATTGGAATTCCCTATCGAATAGTTACGGGGCGATCGTTAAAATCTGGCAAAGTTGAATTGGTAGAAAGAGCGACTCATAAATCTCAGGAAATTCTAGTAGAAGAAGTATTATCTACTTTAAAAGACTTAATTGAGAAAGAATTAACATGATTTTTTCATCCTGGAAAAATTCAACTTTGATTTTTATTTGATGGATGAGAATCCCGCGCTGTCTCCTAGAGCAGCGTCGGGAGGATGTCAACTTATTAAACATTGCTATTTTTTTACTAATAAGTTTCAGCAGTGGTTTTCAGCTAGGAATTTTCAGTGCAGTAATTTTTTTCTACCTGAGATTTGCTTATAAATATCCTCCTAAAACACTCTGGGAATTTTTAATTTATCTAGCAGTGGTACTGTTACTTAGATGCTCAACAAATAGAAGTAGCAGAAAGTCTCTATAAAGAATTAAATGAAGCAGGAATAGAGACTATTTTAGATGACCGAGATGAGCGGGCGGGTGTTAAATTTAAAGATGCAGATTTAATTGGAATTCCCTATCGAATAGTTACGGGGCGATCGTTAAAATCTGGCAAAGTTGAACTGGTAGAAAGAGCGACTCATCAATCTCAGGAAATTCTTGTAGAGGAAGTATTATCTACTTTAAAAGAGTTAATTGAGAAAGCTTTAACATAATTTTTTTTGTCTGGAAAAATTCTACTTTGATTTTTATCTTGTTAACCATTGCTGTTTTTTTTTAAGTAATAAATTTCAGCAATGGTTTTCATCTTTACCGAAAAATTAGGGTGCATCTCAATTTTTAAGAAAGGGAAAAATTTATTGCTTTTAAGGAATACTTAACTGGGAAAAGAGAATAGGGAATAGGGAATAGGAAAAAAGTATTTTTGCAAATGTGAGATGCACCCAAAAATTAAGTATAAAGCGTCTCAATTCATGGAGAAAAACCAGATTCAATCGACCAAGAAAAGAAAAAAATTCCCTTGTTATACCTATTGGAAAGTTAACCTTTTTATAGCATCAGGTATCTCATTTACATTCTCAATAAGATGACAGAAAGGAATTTGTGATGTCCAAGTATCATAAAAAGCGGGTATTTTGTAATAAGAACCAGGTAACAAAATATGAGGAATATTCAAAATCAAACATAAAATATGTACATGAAGACGATTAGTAATAACCAAATTATAGTTTTGGAGTTGATAAATACCACTGTGCATATATCCCCAAGATTTGCGATGTAACTCAGGACGATGCACTTGATTAAACACAGATGAGTCAGGATGTAACCATTGCCATGCTTGACGAGAACCCCATTCTTGGGGAGTTTTCAACCCCCTTTGCCAACCTTCTCTAATCAGACGGACAAGACCTGGAACATAAATCCAACCCTTGGGAATTTTACCCATCCAATTAAAAGATATCCAATCATCTACATCTAAATTCTCAATAGGGATATTTTTCGGTTTAAACTTGGAGTTCATCTCTACATCTTTTCTACACAAATAAAGTGTCTGATTTGAACGAGAAGAATTGATATTTGTCTTAGGTAAATCAACCATTTGAAAAGCCATGTCAGGAGCTTTATAAACTTTACATTTGAAAAAAACTTGCTGGGCAATGGCAAAACTCCTATCATCTCTCACAAAAATGGTTAAATCAGGATGTTCATTCAGTACTTTAGCTGATTTTTCTAAGGCTTCTTCACTAGAGTAGTAAATTGTTTGAGGCAGAATAACAATCGATCTATCTCTATATTGTTTGATAATTTTTTCCCGAAATATTTGAAAAGCTGGCCAGATATCACCAAAATTTCCACCACCATTTAAAAAAATAGGTCCCTCTTTAGAGCGATTTAAAAAATCACTTTCAGAGAAGCCATTGCCAATACTAGAAACATAATCAATCTTAGCCTTGCGATGTTGGAAAATATATAAAACACTACCTAACCAAATTAGATGATCTCCAATATTAGAATAAGAAGGATAGTCAAGTAATGCACAATTATTAAAGTCTGGAATATTATTAAGTGCTTCCTGTAGATAGTTTTTGATATCTTGAGTGGTTTGCAGTTGTAGATTATTCAGATTACCCATTATTTTAGATAAGAACTATAATTAAAGTTATTTTTTTCATGTCAAGAATTGTGGCCTTATATTACGCCAAGTAGTCACAAGCAGTAATATTTTTGACCAATTGTTCGATAGAAATTCAGTAGTAATATAGAATCCAGTTGAACAGTAGTCATTGCGACGATAGCAAGCAATCTACTTGGGTCCCTGAGATTGCTTCCTTCCACTCCGTTCAAGTCGCAATAACTGGGATATAGTAATTTCCGAATTTTATCTCAACGTTGGTTGAAGACCCGCGCTCTCCCGAAGGGGAGCGTCGCATGGGAAAACCAATCAATCTTGCGGTTCTTACAAGGGTATGCTATCCTAAAGAGAATTAGGCTGCTGGGCTAGCAGTTTCAGTCTGTGGAGCGACCGTAAGACCAGAAAGAGGCTTGGCCTCGGAGGCAGGTGCTACGTTAGCGCAGCTCCTCTGAAAGAGGCAGCAGAAAGTCCTGAGCCGCGAGGTTTAGGACTCCCACGTTGTCGCGTAAGCGCAAAGTCGGGAGGATGTCAAGTCCCATTACTTAACCTTTACGTAAAACAAGCTTCAAGAATCTTTTTATACCTTTCAAAGCTCTTTGATAATTTAAAGTTATACTAAGTATCTTAACCCAATTATCTTGAATATTATTACAAATAGCACCATCCAAAATTTGTCCCCATTCACTTAGCACAGCATCATTAAAAGGCAAAATTTTAAAAATACTTTTATAACTAATTGAACTTTCTGGAAAACAAGCTGGAATGTTCAAATTATTTGCTTTGAAATTGAACATTGTTCGCAAGCATTTTTCACATTTACCACAGTTTCGATCTTTTAATGCTCCTTGCCAACATACTCGCAAGTTATCGCAACCCTCCTTCCATTCATTTATTGTGGCTACTTTTTGTGTTCGAGTATGTGTTGCACCATCGTGTAATACTCTGAACTCCTCTGATGACAAGAGGTGATCTGTAGCTGGGGTTGAACCCCAGGGAAAGACAAGAGATTTATAGGGATAACTACTCCCAATAAGGCACGTCCCCACTATCCTTTTGAAATTTTGAAGTGTTGCAACCAGAGCTGCTGCCGAAATATATTCCCAATTCGTCCATATTACTTTGCGAAAATTAGTACGGATAGGTATAAGTGGGATATCTATAGATTTAAGTGTAGCAGATGCTTGATTAAATGCATTTACAAATGCTTCTTCGTCTTGCAAGGGAATATCAAAGCCGTGAACCATAGCACACATTTTGATTGTTTGTGAGCGATAACCGTTCTTATTTTTCCCATGACGCCAAACGCTAAATGTTGCATCAACACCACCAGAGAAGGCACAGACAGCACTAGGTAGCCGTACAATATTATCAACAATTTCATCAACTTGAAAATCGACAGGATGATAAACTTCGGGCAAACAGCAGCACCAAGCATCGCGGTATTCCGTTAAATTGGCAAGTAATTCTCTCGAAACTCTACCATGTACAACAATTTTACGGTTTTCTAACATTGCTTCCATGATTACAGCTATTAAATAGCTTTCACTATCAGTATCTGCGGGTAAGTTTTCGATCTCAGGAAATTCATACCAGAGTATTCGAGAATTAATGATCCGATCATCATCTTGACGTTCAATCTTACAACTGCGGCGCACATATGTGCCTACTTGCTCCAAGGGTTGAGGGTATAAATTTAGAATTTTCATTTAGGAAGTTTCTGACAAAATTATCATAGAGGCTGGCAATAACTTGATATTGCTTAAGTTTGGCAAATAAATTTTCAATTAAATGCCCAGTTATCTGTCAAACATAAAATTATGAGTTAATAAAAGCTCACAATTATACTGTGAGAGAATGCTTACTCACAAAATCAAAAATTCAAAAACTACTAGAAAAACTTGCCAACTTTTTTGATTACACTATTGACCTTACGATTCATCTTAGTTAAACTGCTTGGCTCTTTTAATGTTTGAGGTTTTTGACTTGGATCTTTCAAAAAACGGTAATCCAAAAAGGTATCTGCATATCGAATATTTACTGCTTCTCCTTGACATAAACGAGAGAAACCAATAGAGGGATAATTCATATAATGAATGCGATGAATAGGCTTCAAACCTTCTTCATTATAAAGGACACCCCCTTTATAAATAAAGGGATCGGCATCAGCACAATTACCTGTGCGTTCTTGTCCATTTTCACTTTGGGTAAAGTTAAAAAAACTGCAATTTTCTTTAATCGTCATAATGCTAAAAAGTGCTGATGTAGACCACCAGCACCTATCTCGAACAGATTGAATACCCTGCTCATTAATGAGAAAATTTTTGAGTCTAGCTAAAACTTCTCCATTAAAAAGCCCATATTTAGAGCCAAAAAAACTGTCACAATGAAATTGAGGATAAATATCAGCCACCGGACAGTTCATTTTTTCTGCTAACTTTTCTGCTATTACCTCTGTTTTATCTCCCCGTTTGGAATGTTCCCAGTCATTAAATACGAGGTCAGTCTTGTTCAGGCGTTCAAATACATCATCAATAGGTTTCATGGCCAAGCTATCAGCATCAAAAAAAACAAAACGTTCAAATTCTCCTTCAAAGGCCGCAAACTTACGATGAACAAAGCCCTTGTACCAACCTGGCCTGAGATGCTGAGGGTCTTTAGATCTTGGATGTGCCTCCCAAACATCATTAATAAAATTATCCCACTGTTGAATGACTGATGAGTTACTGAATAAGCTAACATTGGGACGGGACTGAATCTCCAATTGAACTTTGCTTAGATGGTCATTATAGGGAATTATGCAGACAGGTATATGAGTCCCAATATTTTTTTCTATACTGTTTAGCAGAGCGACCAGTTGATCGTAAACAGTATCATTAGCAAGCGTATAAATACCAGAGAACATGATTGATAGTTGTCCAGCTTTTGAGCATAAATAGTGATTTATGCAGATATTCGCTTGACCATGAGGTAAATCAGGAAACTATAGTTATTTTAGTTTAGATTGAGATGAGGGTTTCTTGCTCTAAAGGGGTTTCAGCTAAAAAAGTGTTTCATTCTTATTTGGAATGACTATATAAATAATTGCTTCACTATGACTAAACTATAATTAACAAGAACCCATAATTTTACTTGGACAAAACTTTCTTGAGATTCTATTTATAGATCAGTTCTAATAATAGAAGTAATATTGTTAACCTAAGAGAAAGTTATAACTCAGCTCCTCACTGCCATTGTGCCTAATTCTCAAGGAGGGTCAAAATGAAAGAACAAAATCAAACTCGTAATTTATCTGTTGGTCTTGTGGCCAGTGTCTGTACATTGGCAGTCGCGGTGGGTGGTGCCATCGCCTTGTGGACAAATTTACAATCGGCCAACACAAAAACTTCTGATAATTCCCAGACTCTCACAAACCCCTCCACTCAAAACTCACCTAATCAAACTCTACCTGTTCCACCCCCTGCTACTATTGATTCTCTGGACTCCCAACAGTTTCCTTTATCTATCCAACCAGAACCTAAAGCAGTTACAGAAAAGACTGTAGAACTATACTGGGTCAAGGATAGTTCTGGAGACATTGGTTTAGTTTCCTCTGGGGTAAAAATCAAAGCAGCAGACGAACCGGAAGCTATCTTGACTGCTGCTTTTGAGCGTTTATTATCTGGACCAGAAAATACAGATGTCGTGAGTGCCATACCCGAAGGAACTAAAATTCAAGCCTTAACTGTAGAAAATAATGGGGTCTACATTGACTTATCTGAAGAGTTTACTTCTGGAGGTGGTAGTGCTTCAATGATGGGACGTTTAGGACAAGTTATCTATACCGCCTCTAGTTTAGAACCAGATGTGAAAGTTTGGATTTTTGTGGGGGGTAAACCGTTGGAAATGCTAGGGGGTGAAGGATTAGAAGTATCCCAACCTATTACTCGGCAGAATTTTCAACAAGAGTTTCAATCAAATTAAGGGAGTAAGGAGTAGGGAGTATGGAGTAGGGAAGAAATTGAAAAAGTCAGGGTAGTTGGGAGTAACCAGTTAATTATGGAGTACAAAAATTGGGATAATTTATTTTCTGCTATTACCTTTAGATAGGGTTTGCTGATTAAATCTAAAAGCATTTACATATAAAGACTTTAGCCTTTGCATGTGCGAAAAAAGTGCAAGCTTTTTGCCAACCATAGCTCATAATGTCAGGATTTTGAGCAGATAAGGACAAAAATTAAGGGTCAATTCTTCCAACTACATCCTCTGTAATTCCCCGTTACTCCTGACTCCTGACTCCGAGCATAACCCATAAGACTTATTCAGAAAACCATATTTAATCAGAATCTCGATTTACAGTATCAGGTGAAAAAGCAGGCAAACAAATAGCAATATATTCTGCTCCCTCTACACCAGGCGTACTATATTTTACCCATTCTCCTTTGCGAGCTATTACCGCTTGGCCAGGATTAACTTCTAATTTTCCACCTTCATATTCAACAAATAGAGTCCCCTTAAGTACCAGGGTAAATTCATCAAATTCTGGCCTTTGACCTGGTTCCATCCAACCACTGGGAGAGTGCATTTGGGCAACGCTAATATCATCAGTGTGACTATTTACACGACCAATATACTCATCAATTTGCTTAGGTTTATTACCAGTAGATTCAATCCGAGTAGGCTTTTCAATTAATTGTGGCATGATATTGATATTGATAAACTTTAGTAGGGGCTTGCTGATTAAATCTCAAAATTGACATATAAACACTTTAGCCTTTTTGGGGTCGAAAAAAGTGCTAGGTTTTCGGTGGTTAAAACTCATGTATGTTGGTATGCATGAGCAGACAAGATTCGATATCCCCACCCTCCCCACACTTCCCACACTCCCTTACCTTCCCCACACTCTGCTTTTTTGAGCAAACCCTAATTGGGGTTAACTAACATTAGAGGTTGATTGTATTCTACGGGTTCTCCATTCTTAATTAAAATTTCCACTATTTGTCCAGATACCTCAGCTTCAATCTCATTCATTACCTTCATCGCTTCAATAATACAAACTGTTTGGCCAGAAGTAATCTGATCGCCCACTTCTACAAAAGCTGGTTCATCAGGAGCAGGAGCACGGTAAAAAGTACCAACAACTGGAGACAAAATTTCTTCAAATTTGTTTGAAGCCGTAGGTGGCCCTGCTGAAGGCATTGCAGCGGTTTTTGACGTAGCTGTTGTTTCCACCGGAGCTACAGTAGGAGAAACTAATTCGGCAGTAGGATGGCTTTGGTCAGGAGAAGGTAATGAGGGGCGATCGCTTAGTGAAGTTCCTTTGCGTACCGTCAGTTCTAAATCTCCACTTTTTAAAGTCAAATCTGAAATATTAGTTTGGTCTATTGCTGTTAGTAGTTCCCGAAGTTGATGTAAATCTAATTGCACAGTTCGTATATCCCCAAATTGGCGTTAAACTAAATTAATTTTGAATCAAAATATAAAGTTTATAGGACTTTCGCACCGAAAACCCGGTTTCTACGAGAAATCCTTATTTTGAAAAATAGACATCTAGGAAATAGGAAAAAATAGAAACAGGTTTTCTGGGTTCTCGTACTTCAGTCCTAGTTGAGCAGAAAGTTGGTATTTATAATTGCACTCTCCTTTCCAGGGAGCGTCATCAGGGAATGCCAATCAAATCAATATTGTGCTTCTCCCAGAAATTTGCTAGTATACATAAGGCTTTTAGCCTAGCTGTTTCTAGTAGCTTGGTCAGTAGAGTGAGGTACTGTGGAGCGATCATAAGACCAGAAAGATGTTTGGTCTCTCATACTGGTGCTATGTTTCGCTAGGCGATATGAAAAGTGTAGCTCCTCTGTTAGGGCAAATAAGACTCAAGACACAAAAGGTAGCAGAAACCCCGCGTTATGAGGTGAGCTAATCCCGCTTTGTTACGCCATGTGCAACGTCAGGAGGATATCAATTATTGCTTCAGTATAGAGGTAGAAGTGTCAAATGCAAAGTCAGAAATTATAGAACTTGAGAGCAAAAAGCAGGGGATAATCCCCTGCCAGGAAGACTGAAGGACTTCTTGCCAAGCCAAAAGTCAAATAAATTACAATACAGAAATTATTAACTTTTCTTAATTGTGATTCTTGACTTATAATTGTAATTCTGGACTACTTCTGTAAGAAGTCTAGTTTCCTGGAGTTATTCTCTGCCCTGGTAAGAGTCATTTCGGGTATCTATCTTAATACGTTCTCCTTTAGATATAAACAAGGGAACCATAATTTGAGCACCTGTTTCTACAGTAGCGGGTTTACTACCACCAGTAGCAGTATCTCCTTTAACGCCAGGGTCAGTTTCAATTACTTCTAATACTACCGAGTTAGGCAATTCCACCTCTATTACTTGTTCGCCCCACTTAATGACATTGACCTCCATACCCTCACTTAGGTACTTAACACGCTCACCAATTTGCTCGGAACTGAGACTAGCCTCTTCATAGGTTTCCATATCCATAAAAACAAATTGGTCAGCTTCTTTATAGGTATGCTGCATCACTCTCTTGTCCAAAGTAGCTTGAGGAATTGTTTCTCCAGCTCTAAAAGTTCGCTCCACAACATTACCATTTTGTGCATTTTTGATCTTTGTCCGAACAAAAGCGGAACCTTTACCTGGTTTAACGTGCAGAAATTCTACTACTCGCCAAACCGATCCATCTAATTCTATAGTCACGCCGGGGCGTAAATCATTACTAGAAATCATATAACACCGTGATTTCGGTTTTTAATTATTTCAATTAGAACTTAACATTAGACATCGTACAATACTCTCTATAAATATTTGAAGGAGTTTATCAGTTAGGAGCAAAGATTCGGGAGTCGGAATAATGGTTGAATATTGTGGGAGTAGAAAGGAATTTTTAGCACCTAATCAAAAATTACCTAATTTTTGTCCCTCAAAATCTTATGACTGTGGACAGCCATGTAATATTAGTAAGGGAATAAAAATTCAGAAATATGCTAAATCTGCACAATTTCGTAATTAACACTTGTAAACGTCTGCTTAAAACTGGCATCCTAGCGCTGCTACTCTTTACTTTGTCTGTTGGTATTAGTGCTGCTTGGTGGAACGGTGGTACTACAACAACTCGTCAAAGTCGTTTGCCCCAGGGCGATCCTATTAAAGATGGTAGGGCCTTGTTAAGGTATGCCCTACCGATAGAAAATGAACCTGTGCGTAAAATACAAAGTAGTCTAGAGGATATTTCTAATAGACTACGAGGTAAACGTTGGACTTCTATTGGCAGTGATATTGCTGCTGCATCTAGAGTTCTCAGCACTAGTAAGTCTAAATTACTAGCTAGTGTGCCTGAATCAAAACAATCTGAGGCAGAGGCCATAATTGCTAAACTCGATCAAGGCATTATTAATATTAGAGAAGTTGCTGAAGCTAAAGATGGGGAACAGGTATTGGAGCAACGGGCAGAACTACTGACATTGGTAGGTCAGCTTGAAAATTTGATGGTAGAAGGGTTTCCGTTTGAAGTACCTTCAGAGTTCTCTAATTTACCGCAACTGAAAGGTCGCGCTACTATTGAAATGGAAACCGATAAAGGTTCTTTGACTTTGATTGTTGATGGTTATAGTGCCCCTGTTACAGCAGGTAATTTTGTAGATTTGGTTCAGAGGGGTTTTTATGATGGCCTAGATTTTATTCGCTCAGAAGAATCTTATGTATTGCAAGCTGGAGATCCTCCTGGCCCAGAAGTTGGTTTTATTGACCCCGATAGTGGTGAGTACCGTAATATTCCATTAGAAATTTTGGTCAAGGGAGATCGGGAACCAATATATAGTTTTACTTTAGAAGAAATTGGTCGTTTTCGAGAACAACCTGTTCTGCCTTTTTCTGCTTATGGTACAGTGGCTATGGCTCGGCCTGAAATTGAAAATGATGGTGGTTCTTCTCAATTTTTCTTTTTCTTATTCCAACCAGAATTAACACCTGCAGGAGTAAATTTATTGGATGGTCGTTATACAGTTTTTGGTTATGTTGTTGAAGGTAAAAAGGTTTTGGAAAAATTAGGTAAAGGTGACAAAATTCTTTCTGCTAAGGTAGTATCTGGATTGGAAAATCTTGTGGAACCTGAAGCCTAAATTGATTAGGTATAGCGCTACGCGCCAGTCAAAATTCAAAATTCCAAAAGAAGAAGTAATCCCTGACGCTCGTTTGAGTATTTATAAATGTCTTAACTTATGACTGAGTTTGAGCATTTACAAATTTCTTAACTTATTTGCGTAGTGCTATAAAATTCGATCTAAAATTAGGGTTATTGGATAATTTAGCCTTGAAAATTATAGATAATTACAAGACTAAATTACCAGTTACTCTAGTTAAATTAACTTAGATAAGTTTAAGTTTGATGAAATAGGAAAAAAAATTGAGAATAATAATAATTAGGGAATTTTATGTTTTTCTACTCTAAGTAGATTGAGAATTTTTCCTGGTTTTTATTCTTTATTCCTGTTTATCTCAAAAAGAGGTTTTCTAGTTAATTTTTACTTCTTACTTTCTTCTTCTTCTTACTAAAAAACTAAATTTTAAAACCTCTCTTTTCAGGAAAAAAAAGGAAAAAAATATCCTTTCAACCAATCCTCTTATTTTTAAGAAGAGGTAATTATTAATTGTTAATTATTAATTATTAATTAATTAAATGGCTATTATAGAATTTGTAATACTTACTGGATTAGGGATTGTATTAGGTGCATTTATAGTTAATATGTCAAATGATAGACAGCAGCAGCGTATTTTAGATGATGCTTTCTACAGATTATTACAACTTCAAAATGGTAAAATTTCTTTAATTCAATTAGCTGCTGCTGCTAAAGTTGATGCTCAAATTGCTCAGAAATATCTAGAAAGTCAAGTACAAATATTCTCGGCAATTCTAGAAATAGATGAACAAGGAGACACATTCTACAGATTTCCTAAGTTAAGTTTACCTCCTATTTTAGATCAACAACAATGGTGATTTCAGTTATCAGTTATCAGTATTTTTTGATTAGGAATTAGTTATAAATCGAGGTTTTCTAATGGGAATATTTAAGGATAAGGTTTGTGGATAACTTTAAAAATAGATTTATAGCGCTTTTCATAATTAGTAGACGACAAAGTAGGGACGTTGCATGCAAAGTCCCTACACGATTATGATTATGTTACACCGATCCTAATCTTTGATAAGGCCAAAAGCGAAATATTGCTCTACCTATAATATTTTTTCTAGGCAAAAAACCCCAAACGTGAGAGTCATTACTATTGTTACGATTATCTCCCATTACAAAATATTTATCTTCAGGAACTTTGACTGAAGTTAGCAAAGCATATTCAGGAGGTTCAGCAATATAATTTTCAGGAAGGGGTTGGTCATTAATATATACTATACCTTCCTCAATTCTAATAGTATCTCCTGGCAGACCTATAATTCGTTTGATAAAAGCTTGATTTTTGGCATAACCGTAGCGTTGTAACTGTTGGGGTGGTTCAAAAACGATTATATCACCTGTTGCGGGTGGATGAAAATTATAAGATACTTTTTCTATGACTAGGCGATCGCCTACTTCTAAGGTTGGCATCATTGAGTCTGATGGTATGTATCTCGGTTCTGCAATTAATATTCTGACTAATAAAGATAAGGATAGAGCGATCGCCAAAACTTTAATATTTTCTTTTTGTTCCTGCCATATTTTTAACCACCAGGGAGTTGTGGAGTTAGTTGCGATCGGTTGATTTAGAGATTCTTTTTCTGATGTCATTTCTATGGTTTCAAATTTTGATTATTTCTATTTTACAGGAAAACTCCTGATAATTAGCATTTATCTATAGCAATCCTATTTTATTCCTGTCAAAAATCTTACTGCTTTTTAGGGAACAGGGAACAGGGAACAGGGAACAGCTAAGAGTTTCAGTTTTTTTATTTACTTTTTGATTACCCGCAACCTATGCGCGGACTGCTATATTCAACAGTTTAAATGTATGCCACTAGGGAAAAGAAACAGAAGCAAATTATTTTCGTAATTTTCGCTAGAATAAAATAATTATTGACATCTAATCTTAACCAAAATTATTACAAAAATAATAGAGGCAACACTCATGCAAGTTCAAACTGAAAAACCCTATTATACTCCTGAAGAATATCTAGCTTTAGAAGAAACTTCAGAGTAGAAAAGTGAATACCATGATGGAGAAATAGTACCGATGACTGGTGGCAAAACCAACCATAATATTATTGCTGGAAATTTTTATAAAAGATTTTCTTTGAGAATTAAACAATAATCTTATAAAGTATTTTTTGCTGATGTGCATCTATCGATACCTTTAAAAAACTGATATGTCTATCCAGATGTGATGGTAATTGAAGGAAAACCAATATATGCTGGAACGGGAAAAAAAACTGTTACTAATCTATTGATAATTGTTGAGGTGTTGTCTGAATCTACTAGCAATTATGATAAGGGATAAAAGTTTGATTTTTATCGCTCAATTCCTGAATTTCGAGAATATATCTTAATCGAATAATCAAGATATTATCTAGCACAATATACTAACATATCTGAAAATTAATGGTTGTTAACTGAGTATCATGGAGAAAATAATATCCTAAAATTAGCGACTGTTGAAGTGGAAATTCCTTTTAACAAAATTTATCAAGAAGTAGATTTTTCAGAAACTGAAGAGTAGCGATCGCTCTATGTAGAAAAACCGCTACTTTTCTTTCTAAAGTTAATTTTACCTACTACTTAAATACGATTTTGCCATCTTTGAGGATTTTGTTTGGCATGAAGGCAAGCTATAACAATAACAGCATCATCTTTGAGTAGATAAAATATTCCATAGGGAAATTTTCTCACAATAGTACGATGAACTTGTTTATAAATTATTGGATAAGCTAAAGGATTTTATTGAATTAATGATAGGCAGTTCTCAATAGCACTAATAAATTCTTCTCCAAGTTCTGGACGACGATTTTCATGCCAAATATAAGCTGTATCTAAATCTTTTTCTGCTTCAGGTTGAATAATAATTTTGTAGTTCATTTTCTGTTTTTAATTCTTTCCTTGACTTCCTCCCAGTTTGAACCTCTTGCCGAGTTTTGCTCATATAATTCTAAGCGATAATCTAGTTCTTGTTTTTGTTTTTCTGTTAATTCAATTGCATCGGGTATATCAGTAATACTATTCCAGATATTTTCTATTAATTCTAGTCTTTCTGAAATACTGAGTTGTAAGATTTGTTCGATTAATTGAATAGTCATAATTAAATTGTTTAAATAGACTTATTTAGATTTTAACATATTATTAGCGATCGCTCCATTTCAGTTATCGGTTGTAAAAAATCAAATTATACTTGCCTAATTTACAATCTCACCTTAAACCTTGATTCATCTATTAGCTTATTAAGTTCATGCTAAAGTGAATTAACTTTAGTGTCTAGAATTGAGGAAATCGTAAACTTCTAATTATTCAAGATATACTTAGAGTATAATAGTTCTAATATTTCTAGTTTGCAGGAGGAAGATAAGATGCTTAATGGACTAACCTCACAGCAAGAAACAGAAGCTCTTAAACGGACGGAAGAAAATATTGAGAAAGTAAAATCGTTTTTAGAAAATTGTATTTCTCCTAATTCATTAAGTGATGAAGTGCAGGAGTTTTTTCGAGAAATTGCTGGTCTCAAAGGTCAGAATGTAGAAGAAATTTTACAGGAAATGATGGCGGGTACGCAAAAGTATTTAGAGGCAATTAATACACAAATTGAATTTAAAAATGACATTCCAATAGATATAAATAAGTATGTGGATAAAATAGAGAAGTTAGCTGCTGGTATTGAGTCTTGTTGGGATATTTTTTCAGGAGAAAGTCGTCAATATTTTACTAACATAGCTTACGGTTTTACTCAGGCAAGTTATAAATGTAACGGATGGCAAGGTTTGTTAATTAGAATCAGGTTAATTTTACCTTCCCTGCAACAACAGGAAGATTTATTTAGCAAGTATCAAAATTCTTTTTGGCTAATTCCAAAAGCAGTAGATAGAGCCATTGAATTGAGAAAGTCAAAATCTACTTATAAATTATGGGAGAAAGGTCAATATTTATTGAATAAAGCAACAGAAATAGATAACTCACAGAAGGGAATTTTATTGCCATATTTGAATCTAGGACGGACTCCTGAAGAGCAACTAGAGAAAAATAAACCTGCCATGGCTTGGGCAAAAGCCAGAATGGAAGAAATTAAAAGAAAGTACAACGGGAAAGATTTATCATTATGATTGTAATTTTAGATTCAGGAGTGCTGGCTTTATTAGCTAGTCCTATTAGAGATAATTCTGAAATTGAAGATAGTGAAGTTTTTCAATGTAATGAATGGTTCTATGGGTTATTAGCCAAAAGTGTATTAGTAGTAACTTCAGAAATTTCTGATTATGAGGTTAGACGAGAGTTAATTCGCATTAAAAGTGAGGGTTTAGAAATATTGAATAGTCTCAAAAAAGTGGTTAGATTTTTGCCACTTAAAACAGAAGTTATGAATAAAGCTGCTGAGTTTTGGGCTCAGGCACGTCAAAATCATATCCCGACAACTGATGATAAAAATATTGATGCAGATATGATTATTTCTGCTCAATGGAATATTCTATGTCAAGAAGCTCCTGGCAGAGGAATATATGTTGCTACTACTAATGTTAAACACTTGAAAATATTTGTGGGAGAATATGCTCAAAATTGGCGGGATATTAAATCTTAGTTTGAGAGGATAAATAAGGTTGGCGATCGCTATTACCTTTTCATATCACCTGACCAAAAAATTTCTAATTCAATAGAAGTCTTATCTTATAGAGTATTTTCTAATCAATCTAACAAACCAATTGCTTTTCCATAGTTGTGAAGTTTTTTAAGTACATAGTTAGCAATCTGAGCACAACTAGCTCCTTTTTCTCCTCTCCACATTATCTCTAATCTAACTGGTTCAGGAAAATTTTCACTTCTACACAGTAAATCTGATTTGACCTCTATTTTACCATTAAAAGAGTCCTCTATTTGAAAATAATGCACTAATTTACAGTCTAGAAGTGCTGCCCCAATTGTTTTGTTAACTAAGTGATCATTATTTTTAGCAATTTCCAATAGCTTTTCAAATGCCCTTTTATTGCTTTCTTGACTTTTGTATCCACGTTGGCCAAGACCTCTTGGACGTAACTGAAAAGCTTTAGCAAGTTCACTTTTCATCAAACGTTCTTCTGCTTGTTTATCAGCACTTACATTGCTACTCTGCATATTTACTTTTTTCATCTTTGCTTTTAAATTATCGTCAGCATATTTTCTAGCGAGCGATAATGCAGTTGTGATAGGAATATAAATGATTTTAGAGTCTAGAACTGTTCCCAGAATACCTATTTTCTCAGATTTTTCTTTTAGCTTTTTCACTACATTAGCTTCTGTAGAACTTAGTAATTTTGTAATATCTGCTTGGGATAAACTCCCACGAGTTAAAGCAGCAACTTCGTATTCTGGGTCGGTTGCCCCCACTACTACTATCCACATTTTAAATGTTTCACGAGATGATAGTTTTTCTAATAAGTTACTCTGATTTTTAGTAATTTCTTGCAGCAATAGAATCATATAGTCACCAATAGTAGGGACTTGTTCTACCAGATCTTTAGCCCTTTGTTCTGAAACTCCAAAATCAATTAATGTGGCTCCCTCATTTAAGGTCTCAATTGTCTGAGCGGCAATCTGCATATACTGTCTTTTTAGGGGACCAGTAAAACGATAACTTGATTGTTCTATACCAAGTAAAGCAGCAGCACCAATTTTTTTAGATAAATTAATTAGAATCGTTTCTAAGTTATCACAGTTGCAAGGCCAAACTAATAAGTAACCTACACCTTTTTTTGAGCGAATAAAACGGTTGATTGAGTGTAAATCTTTCTCCAATTCTGGTTCTGAATAATCCGTAAGAGCTTCACGGTTTTCTATAACAACTATCCTCATTTTCAATGATTCAGATTTGATACTGTCTAGCTTTTTCAAAAAACTAGATATTGATTCATCTTCTTGTAAAGAAATAGTTTCAACTTCAGATATAAAAAAATTAGCTGTATGTAAGAAAGTTGATTTACCAGAACCAGAATCTCCACGCAATATCCAAAATGCACCTCTGCCAGCAGTTTTCATATGGGTATATGTATTTTTAAGCTTGGCTAAGGCATCCTTAACCTCTACAATAATAGTTTTTAAGTCATCTTTTTTCTTTTCAGTGCGTATTTCTAGACTTTCAAATCTATCTGGTACAAAAACTTCTAGATTTGAATTATTATCTGATTTATTTTCATCTAGAAATGCAGATAATTCTGATTGAGTATCAGATTTAGGTGTGGATGATTTGGCTTCTTCGGCATTTTTTGGACAAGATTCTGGAGAAAGATTTGATTCACTTTCTAACGAATTATCAGAAGAATTTTTTGAAATTAAATTACAAAGACTGTCTTCTTGATTTTCAGGCTTAGTAAGTAATTGTGATTCTGTATCAGAGTTAGGTATGGATAAATCAACTTTTTCCAAATTTATTTGACAAGGTTCAGGAGAAAAGTTTGATTCACTTACTGACGAACCATCAGGAGAATTTTTTGAGATTAAATTACAAGTATCTTCTTTTTTTTCAGATTTTTCAGAAGTATTTGTAGAAATACTAGAATTAGAATTTGAAGTAGATAAACCAAGCTTCTCAAGCTCCTCAAAAAAGTTTAACTGTCCTTCGGGTATTATATGTTTCTTTGACTTTCCCATTTTAAATTTATCTCTTTTGAATATATCTATTATAAGGTGGGCTTTTTTGCCCACCTAAAAAATCTACTTCAACCCTTCAACTAACTGCTCCCTCGCACTCTCTAACGCCTCCTTCAATTTACTCGGATCGCGACCGCCTGCCTGTGCCAAATTCGGGCGTCCTCCGCCGCCTCCTCCACACATTTTTGCTATCCCTCCTATAAATTTCCCTGCTTGCAAACCTTTGCCATTCACAGACTTACTAAAGGCAGCAACTAAACTGACTTTCCCTTCAGACCCGGAACCCAATACTACAGCACTCTCGCCCAACTTTTGTTGTAACCGTTCCGCAGCAGTTTTCAACGCCTCCGCATCAACTCCAGGCATTTCCGCTACCAATATCTGAAACTCGCCGACAGTCTCAGCATCCCCTAATAACTGGTCGGACTTCGCCACTGCTAACTCACCCTTCAACACTTCCAACTGTTTTTGCGACTCCTTCAACTCCTGCTGCAAGTTACTCACCCGCTCCGATAACTCCTCCGGTTTTATCTTAAACCGATCGGTCAACTCTTTAACCACAGCATCCCGCACATTCAAATAATCTAACACTGCCAAACCTGCCACTGCTTCAATACGGCGCACCCCAGAGGAAATACCAGCTTCAGAAATAATTTTAAACACGCCAATTTCTGCCGTATTATTCACATGAGTTCCCCCACATAATTCCATCGACACTCCCGGATAGTCAACCACCCGCACCACATCAGCATATTTTTCCCCAAACATAGCAACTGCTCCTTTTGCTTTTGCTACTTCCAATGGCATTTCCGCAATGGTCGCCGGATGTGCTTCAGCTATCCAACTATTTACCTGAGCTTCCACTTGCTCCACTTCCTCTGGTTTTAACCCCCGTGGGCAATTAAAATCAAACCGCAAACGGTCAAAAGATACTAAGGAACCCGCTTGAGAAATTGAGGAGTCTACCAGAGACCGCAAAGCAGCTTGTAATAAGTGAGTCGCCGTATGATTTGCCTGCGCTCTTCGCCGACAAGCACCATCTATTTGAGCATTTACCGTTATTCCTAACTGCAATGTACCTCGCTCGACGCGACCGAAATGCACAAAAATATTATTCTGCTTTTGCACATCTTCTATCCGCACTACCAAATTATCCCCACTCAGATAACCTCGATCGCCTATTTGCCCTCCAGACTCAGCATAAAAAGGCGTTTGGTCAAGTACAACTTGCACTTGAGTACCAGTTTCAGCAGAATCAACCTGTTCCCCATCAGCTACTAAAGCCATTACCTGTGCTGGGGAAGTCAAATCTGTGTATCCTAAAAATTCGGTTTGGTCAACATCTAATTTCACTCCACCTTCAGCAGTCAAGTCAATAGTTTCGTGAGCTAACTGAGAAATAATTCGCGCCTGCTCCATTTCCGACTCAAACCCATTAACATCAACAGTCAAACCATTTTCCTCAGCTATTTCCTGAGTCAACTCTAGGGGGAAACCATAGGTGTCATACAACTTGAAAGCATCTTCCCCAGAAATTTGTTTGCTTTTCTGAGTTTCTGGTTTTGCCATAATTTCTGCCAACAGTTTTTCCCCCCGCTCCAATGTTTCTAAGAAGCGAGACTCTTCCCGTTCCAACTCAGCTTTAATAGCAGTTTCCCGTTCCCGAAGATTTGGATAAACATCTTCAGAAAGAGCGATCGCTGTCTCAGCAACTTTTGATGTAAATTCCCCAGAAATTCCAATTAAACGACCATGACGAACAACTCGCCGAATTAACCGTCGCAAAATATAACCCCTACCAACGTTAGATGCAGTAACACCATCAGCAATTAAATGAGCTACTGCTCGCACATGGTCGCCAATGACTTTGAGGGAAATTTTGGTTTTATCGTCACTTTTTTTGTAGTCGATACCAGCAATATCCGCAGCAGTTTTAATGATGGGAAAAATCAGGTCAGTTTCATAATTATTCGGCACTTTTTGTAATATTTGCGCCATCCTTTCCAACCCCATTCCCGTATCAATATTTCTGTTTTGCAGTGGGGTTAAATTTCCATCTGCATCACGGTTATATTGCATAAACACCAGGTTATAAAATTCGATAAACCTGCTGTCGTCTTCCAAGTCAATATTCTCATCCCCTAATTCTGGATGAAAATCATAATAAATTTCCGAACACGGACCGCAGGGACCCGTCGGACCCGATGCCCAAAAATTATCTTCCTCATCCATCCGTTGAATGCGATGTGCTGGAATACCAATTTGGTCGCGCCAAATTGCAAATGCTTCATCATCCTCTCGGAACACGCTCACAACTAAACGCTCCGGTGGTAAACCGAATGTTTTTGTGGAAAGTTCCCAAGCAAAAGCGATCGCTTCTGGTTTAAAATAGTCACCAAAACTGAAATTACCCAACATCTCAAAAAAAGTGTGATGTCTGGCAGTGCGACCAACATTTTCAATATCGTTGGTACGGATACATTTTTGGGAAGTAGTCGCGCGGGGATATTTCCGGGGTTGTTGTCCGAGAAATATAGGTTTAAATGGTAACATTCCCGCAATAGTCAGTAAGACCGTCGGGTCTTCGGGAACTAAAGATGCACTAGGCAAAATAGGGTGTTCCCGTTGTGCGTAAAAGTCGAGAAACTTTTGACGAATTTCGTTACCTGTGAGTTTTTTGGCAGACATAATCAATTATAATTTTAGGTGGTCTAATTTTAGTTTACAGTCTATTCAGGTAAAATTTGCCCTATAATGAAGATGTAATTATTAATAATTACAGGACTTACCCAGAACCACCATATCTTGTAGGGGCGAATAGCCGTTTACCCCTACAAATGGTTTATAGTTTAATCTTTTGCGTAAGTCCCGATCTACTCTATGATAAAATTGATTAGTTCTACTGCAAACCACAACTAAACTAAACTCAAGCATTCAAAAAATCTTCTGGAAGAATTTCAGCTTGTTTTAAAATCGCACGCAAAGTTCCTTCTGGCAAATCTTTAGAATGATTAGGAATAGTAGTATACAAATTCCTATCTGGATTGTACCAAATTTCATGGCTACCAGCAGCTTGACGGTCAAAAACAAACCCAAAAGTCTTCAATTTCTTCACAATTTGTCGATAGCGAAATCCTGATAACCTTCCCATAAAACCACCAAATTATTCACTAATAACCAATGGATAATCAAACTTTTCGCCAAGAGTTTGTAAACTTTCCAGATTCAAAAGTTGTCTTTCCCGACGAGCTTCTATTAATTTACTAGCTACATCACGAGCTATTTCCAAAGTTTCAATCAAAGTTTCTCCCTGAGCAACTAAACCAGGTAAAGCATCGCTAGTTGCCAAATAAACTCCTTCAGGTAACTTTTCAATCTGTAGTTGCAACAGTTTTTCCATAATGTTTTAGATTAGAATCAGTCCAAAATTTTCTCAATTTTTATAGCTATTATACAGCAGTTTTCAGGTCAATGAACCACAGAAAAAAAACGATAAGTCCTCCACTCGAAAAAGCGTCGCTTATGCTAAAATGAGTGAATACAATTTTCTGTAGGGAAAAAATGATAGACCAATATCGAAAATTTATAGTTTCAAACCCTAAAATAATGATGGGCAAACCAACGATCGTGGGAACTCGCATGACGGTGGAATTTATCCTTGAAAGTTTGGCAGCAGGAGAGACTCCAGAACAACTGTTGGAGGAGCATCCCCGACTGAAGCGCGAGGACATTCAAGCAGCTTTAGCGTTTGCTGCTGAAGCATTAAAAGCTGATGTCATTTATCCTATTGTGGAGACTGTTTTGTGAATTTATTGGCAGACGAAAATATTAAGCAGGCAATAGTAGATCGCTTGCGACTAGATGGTCATGCAGTTTGGTACGTTGTGGAAATGGAACCAGGAGTTTCTGATGATGTAGTGCTAGATTTAGCTAACAGCAAAAGTGCGTTGTTGTTAACAGCGGATAAAGATTTTGGAGAGTTAGTCTTTCGTTTAAGTCGCATTGCATCCGGTGTGATTTTGGTGAGATTAGCTGGACTACCTAATTCTAGTAAAGCTACTATTATTTCTGAGGCGATCGCCAAACATTCCGATGAGTTGCCTGGTGCTTTTACTGTTATTACGCCAACGACAGTTCGCATTCGTTCAATAGGAGTTTAAATGTGAAGAAACGCGCAAAAGAGTTTTTGAAGAGGAAGCAGGTCAAATTCTCCTAGAAGATGGCATTATTAATCTTGTTACTTTCGATCCTATATTTAGATAGCAGTGTAAAATATACAAGTAAAAATAAGAGGTAGATATGAACGTTCGCGAAGAAACTATTTCTAAGATTAATCAACTCCCTGAAGAACTTGTGAGTGAGGTCAATGATTTTGTCAGTTTCTTGTTGATGAAACATGACCATGAGCGCTGGCAGTTGTGGGAGCTATTTACCGAGGGTAAAAAATTAGCAGAATCGGATTTTTCTGATTATTTATCTAATTTGGAAGAGTATGAGGAACGTTTAGCTCGTGGAGAAATTCAATGGTAAATGTTATTCGGGGCGATGTGGTATTATACGATCTTAATCCGGTGATAGGTACCAAACAAGCGGGAATAAGACCTGTGGCGATTGTACAAATAGATCGGGCAAATGCGGTTAGTCCTCACACAATTATTGCACCATTTATATCATGTCCGTTTGTATCGTTTGTGTAAACCCAAGGGTAAATATCAACAAGAAATTTAAGTTTTTTTCTTAACTCTTAAACCTTCTTCCCTGTTCCCTGTTCCCTGTTCCCTGTTCCCTACCTTTACTATACAAGACCGATGCTACCGGACATGATATTACGAGTAAGATTAATCGGGCACTTTTGCCTTCTCATGTATTTGTTCCTGCTGGTGTAGGTGGTTTAAGTTTAGATTCTGTGATTTTGTGTGAACAAGTCAGAGTCATAGACAAGTCTCGAATTATTAAAAAGTTGGGTCATCTAGACGATCTCTATCTGGAAGAATTAGCAAAAGCTTTAAGTATAATATTGGGGTTGTCGCTATAGGTTAAGAGCGATCTATCGCTTTTTTTAACACTAATAACTACCTGAAAAAATAGGCCAGACAAAACCATCGGGAAGGAAGTGATATAAGAGTCATAAACAAGTCTGGAATTAGTAAGAAGGTTAGGTCATCTAGACGAATTATGAAAAGGTTGGGTCATCTAGACGATTTCATCTGTAATTATAACTATTCAACCGGACATGATATAAGTAAATATTGGGGTTATTGCTGTAGAGAAGACACTGCTTGGCATCAGGGAACGGCCATTCGCCTCTACAGTAAAGACAAAACTATTCTCAAAATTGATAAATTTTATAGCAATTATTTAGCACCTGTGATATCTTAGATTTGCATTTATGCAAATCTAAGATAATTGAAAATTTGGCCTACTCGGAAAAATCATATTTGTTGATTTTATAATCAACAAATATGGCATTGCTAATTTCTGGAGTCGATTTAATTTTCAATACCTAAGTAAGTATAAATGGAGAAAACAAAAGAACATGGAAATTAACGGAACTAATAACAGTGAAACCTTGAATGGTGGGGTAGATAATGATTCAATTCAAGGATTCGGTGGCAATGACAGTTTATTCGGCGGTGCAGGAGATGACTGTTTAGTTGGTGGAACTGGTGACGATATCTTCAATGGTGGTGCAGGAGCAGATATTATTGTTTATGAAAGAATCTCTGGGACTAATACCATAGTTGATTTTGAACAAGGAGTTGACCGCATTGATGTTTCCTCTCTTGGTATCAATGATTTTCAGATTTTACAGGGACTTATTAGCGACAATATTGATGGGGATGCGGTTCTCAGCAGTTTCTTTAATGGCGCTACGGCTAATTTAGTGATTCGAGGAGTGACTACATCACAACTAACGGCACAAGATTTTATCTTGAATGATACTAACACTGATGATGAGGTCAATGGAACCGGGAACAGCGACCAATTATTTGGCGGTACGGGAAATGATTCAATTCAAGGATTAGGTCGCAATGACAGTTTATTCGGCGGTGCAGGAAATGACAGTTTAACTGGTGGTACTGGTGAAGACATTTTCAATGGTGGTTCAGGAGCCGATATTTTTGTCTATCAAAGACAGACTGGTGTTGGAGACCCTTTCACTAATACCATAGCTGATTTTGAACAGGGAGTTGACCGGATTAATGTTCGCGTTCTTGGTATCAGCGATTTTCAGATTTTACAGGGACTTATTAGCAACAATACTGAGGGAAATGCGGTTCTCAGCAGTTTCTTTGATGGTCGTACAACTAATTTAGTTATTCAAGGAGTGAGTAAAGAACAACTAACGGCACAAGATTTTCTCTTGAATGATAGTAATACTGATGATGAGGTTAATGGAAGCATTAGTGGTAACAGCGACCAATTATTCGGTGGTCTGGGAAATGATTCAATTCAAGGAGGTGGTGGCAATGACCAATTATTTGGTGGTGCAGGAAATGACAGTTTAACTGGTGGTACTGGTGAAGACATTTTCAATGGTGGTTCAGGAGCCGATATTTTTGTCTATCAAAGACAGACTGGTGTTGGAGACCCTTTCACTAATACCATAGCTGATTTTGAACAGGGAGTTGACCGGATTAATGTTCGCGTTCTTGGTATCAGCGATTTTCAGATTTTACAGGGACTTATTAGCAACAATACTGAGGGAAATGCGGTTCTCAGCAGTTTCTTTGATGGTCGTACAACTAATTTAGTTATTCAAGGAGTGAGTAAAGAACAACTAACGGCACAAGATTTTCTCTTGAATGATAGTAATACTGATGATGAGGTTAATGGAAGCATTAGTGGTAACAGCGACCAATTATTCGGTGGTCTGGGAAATGATTCAATTCAAGGAGGTGGTGGCAATGACCAATTATTTGGTGGTGCAGGAAATGATAGTTTAAATGGTGGTGCAGGAGCAGATGTCTTTTTCTATCAAACAGAGACTGCATTAGGTGCTAATACTTTTACCGACACCATAATTGATTTTCAACAAGGAAGCGATTTGATTGATGTTAGCGGTGCTGGTATCAGTGATTTTCAGATATTACTGGGACTTATTAATGATAATGCTGATGGAGATGCAGTTCTCAGCACTACCTCCGAGGATGATACGACTAATTTAATTATTCGAGGAGTTAGTAAAGAACTACTTACCGCAGAAGATTTTATCTTAGGTGAAGCTCCAGAACCAACAGAACCACCAGCACCAACCCCAGAACCACCAGCACCAACACCAGAACCACCAGCACCAACACCAGAACCACCAG
>NZ_JBNHEP010000088.1:0-3976 GCF_050015995.1 Dapis brunnea BLCC-M229
GGATGTCAAACAGTTGCGAAAATTGGTTCAAATTAACATTAATTGCTTATGTTAAGCCTTTTTGTTCTCTTTTTAAGATATTTACATTTCCTAGTTCTAGTGGAATTTATGTATTTTTTCCTGTTCCGTCACCCTCTGGAATATTTTTAGGACTTACGCACAGACCATGTATGTAGTGTTAAAAACTATAGCGCTATAGTTTTTGCACTCTATATATAGTACCCCTGCGTAAGTCCTAATTTTATGAAATTAGTATAAATGAGGCCGTCTTTAAAGTAAAACAAAATCACGAAAAATAAAAAAGCTGATGACTTATAGTTGAGTTGCTCATTGCTATAAATATAAAATTAGCAACCAAAAGAAAGAAAGTTCTCTTGGTTGCTGAGAATCAAATATTATTAGTAATTGGCGTTGCTGATGCGTGGGTATGATTTGTATTTGTTGGCAATTGCCCAACTATTGAACAACAAATACTTGAGATTATTCAGTTTTGATTTTCATACCTTGATTCAGCAACGCCTAGTAATTAAAAGTCTATGGAGACTTATTAGACTGTAGTTGCTAACTGTGGACTAAATGCTTCCTTTAATAACTCCACTTTATCCAATTGTTCCCAAGGTAAATCTAGATCGGTACGTCCTAAGTGACCATAAGCAGCAACATCTTGATAAAAACGACCTCCTCTTTCTCCAGGTAACTTCCGGAGGTTAAAAGTCTGAATAATTCCTGCTGGACGGAGTTCAAAGTTTTCTTTCACTACTTCTAATAACTTATCTTCATCTACTTTAGAAGTACCAAAAGTTTCAATCATCATACTAACAGGTCTTGCTACACCAATCGCATAACTAATTTGAACCTCACACTTTTCTGCTAGACCCGCTGCAACAATATTTTTAGCTATGTAGCGACAAGCATAAGCTGCAGAACGGTCTACCTTAGTTGGATCTTTTCCAGAAAAAGCACCCCCTCCATGACGGGAATAACCACCATAAGTATCAATTATGATTTTACGTCCTGTAAGACCAGAATCTCCCTGTGGACCACCAATTACAAATTTACCAGTGGGGTTGACAAGAAAACGAGTTTGTGAGTCAGGCTTAATCTCTATGTCTGTAAATATAGGCTCGATAACATATTTCCAGAGGTCTTCTTTAATCTTGGCTTGAATTTCCGTTAATTCTGTAATTTCTCCAATACTAGCAGTGTGTTGGGTAGAAATTAAGATTGTATCGATACCAACAGGACGGCCATCTTCATAAATAATTGTGACTTGACTTTTGCCATCTGGCCTTAAATAGGGAAGTTGACCTGTTTTTCTCACCGCAGTCAGTTGGCGACAAACTCGGTGTGCTAAACTAATAGGTAAAGGCATTAATTCAGGAGTTTCATTACAGGCGAAACCAAACATTAAGCCCTGGTCTCCTGCACCCACTGCATCGAGTTCTTCGTCACTTAAAAGCTCACGAGTTTCTTGAGCTTTATCTACCCCTTGAGCAATATCTGCTGACTGCTCATCAAGAGCTACTAAAACCGAACAGCTATCGGCAGAAAAACCATTTTCTGCATAGACATAGCCAATGTCAGCAATTTTTTTCCTAGCCAGATCTATATAATTTACTTGGGCCTTGGTTGTAATTTCACCAGTAATTAGGACTAACCCTGTGTTAACTACTACTTCAGCAGCCACACGACTTTGGGGATCTTGCGCTAATATAGCATCTATAATTGTGTCAGAAATTTGGTCGCAAATTTTATCTGGATGTCCTTCAGTAACAGACTCGGAAGTGAATAAGTAACGACTAGACAATAGTAGTTCCTCCTAATATTTTCCAGGAATTAGCCAAACGATCAATAAGCTTTAACTTCGGGATAATCCTTGTACAAAATAACTACTTTCTACTTTCTGTGCTATCAGATTAAGTCAACTATCTAAAAGAAAACTCAGTTTGTAGTCAGCTATTATGTTTCTTGTGCCATTTTCCATGTATAGGAAGTGGCGTGGGACGTATACAACATTAAGGTTAACATTGCCCTACTTGACATAATTTTTTCTGGTCAATCAATTATTTTGACCAGAAGCAGAAAATTATGAATTATTTGTTTATTGTCCCTGAGTTAATAACTTATTCTACTATAACAAAGATTGTATGCAAATACACAAATCAAATAATTGAAATACTGCCGTTGTTGAGTGGTAATGATTTTTAGATTAAGTATCAACGCTAAAAATGTGTTTTTCAATTTTACCTTTAGCTACTTACCATTACATTTCAGCAATGCCGAAATACTCCTGGCGTTCCACTTAGGGGACACCAAAAGATTCTTCAACTAGCACGGGGAGTTACTGTTTATAAAGAGATGATGACCTTCCCCTGTATTTTTCTATTATAACATGGTTACCTATCATTCCGACCTTCACTTGATCGTCGAAGGCAACTTTTCGCAGTTTATTTACACTTGATCGTCGAAGTTAACAATTATTGGCCATTTATCTTAACAATCACCAAAATAGTTATTTTTGATAAAAGTTATGCAACTTAATATGTCACAATACTTGGATTTCTTCTAAGTGAGCGATCGCTATATCTGCTGCTTGTAGGTGATTAGCTTCCGGTTTCCCCCAACAAATACCGATACAACCTGCTGCTCCTGCTTTCCTCCCCATTTCTATATCTGTTGGAGAATCTCCTACCATTAATGCTTTAACTGGTTTAACCCCTAATTTTTGACAAGCTTGTAAAAATAGTTCTGGATCTGGTTTACTAGGACTATCATTAACCCCCATTTCTAGTTGAATATAATCGTTGAGTTGATAGTATCTGACAAAATTTTGCACTGCTGTTGTATTATCTGCAGACAATATACCCAGTTTTATACCTGCTTGGGAAAGATACCTTAGCACTTCTAGACTACCTGTAAACAGATAACCTGGAGTAGACTTCGGCAATATTTGGTCAGCTTCTGCAAAAGCTTCTTTGACAATATTTAATGATTCTAACCAATCCCGTCCAGTTTCAGCAATATAAGCTGCTGCTGCAATTTCGTTTTCTCGCCTACTGCCTACCGCCATTAATCCTGTAGAATTAATATTATTGCCATCAATCCCAAAAGCCATTAGTAGTGGTTCTCCTATTCCAGGAATTTTAGCATCAATAAGGCGAGCTCGCTTTTGTCCTAAATTTCTTAAAAACTCTTGAGAGTCTTCTAAAGTACCATCTTTATCAAAAATGATTGCTTGAATACCTTGGAAGATTACACCTCGGCAGTTAATAGCTACCATTGTTTCCTAATTATATAAAAAAAATATATTTTTTGATTTTCACTGACCAAAAAAATGGGTTTCAAGCCTTGCCCTTAAGCAGGCAACTTTTGTTATAATGATATCGGTTGAAATTCTCACCTAGCGCCTACAGTCGATATACAATGCCTTAGATATAAATGTGAAACCGAAGCCCAGGCTAGCAAGAGTAAAAGATTAAAGGGCAATTGCATTGTCCAATCTGGAGACTCAAACAAAGTATTAGTTTAATTGGTGAACGATACATCTAGTTGCTGGAGGTCATTCCGAAAATTCAAACGGATATAGAAGACAAATGTCAGACTACTGCACGCAGTAGCAGTACCCAAGGAAGCGTCAACCCTATTAAGCTATCACCGGCAAAGGTGACGTAGTTAGGAATCGTCGTTGTCTTGGTACAGGGAGGATTTCAAATCTTTCTGATTCATAATAATGAAGAGCAGAATATAGGGAATAAATGTCAGTCAAATTAATGTAATTCCTGGTTATTATTGATTTATCATCTTTCCAACTTACCATTTTACTTACTCCCTATTCATCTGCATTTGTCAAGAGGTTTATTCTAAAGCTGCTGCTGATGTCTCTTCATCTGCTGTAGTCTCGTTTGTTTTTTGGGATTCTACTGCTTCAACTTCCGGTGTTTCTACTGTTTCTGCTGTTGCTTCAACTTCCGGTGCT
>NZ_JBNHEP010000088.1:4076-13758 GCF_050015995.1 Dapis brunnea BLCC-M229
TGTTGCTTCAACTTCCGGTGCTTCTACTGTTTCTGCTGTTGCTTCAACTTCCGGTGCTTCTACTGTTTCTTCTATTGTTTCTCCTCGTTGAGCAGCCATCATTTTTTCCCTAAACTTAGCTGCCATTTCCTCTGCATGGTCATATACCAGTTGTGGATTTTTCACCATTGCCCCTGGTTCCGGTTCTAGTTGCTTCGTTGACAAAGATATACGACCTCTGTCAGCATCTAGATCGATGATCATAACTTTTAGTTCATCATTGACTTTTAGTACACTGCTAGGAGTTTCTATATGGTCGTGGGAAATTTCTGATATGTGCAGTAAGCCACTTACACCACCAATATCAATAAAGGCTCCATAAGGTTTAATACCACGAACTGCGCCTACTACAACTTCCCCTACTTCTAGGCGATTCATCTTCCGCTCAACTAAGGCACGACGATGACTTAAAACTAGACGATTGCGTTCTTCGTCTACTTCTAGGAATTTTAGAGGTAATTCTTCGTTAAGTAAATCTTCTTTTGGCTTGCGCGTACTAATGTGTGAACCCGGAATAAATCCACGTAAACCTTCTATCCGAACTAGAGCACCACCACGATTTGTCGCAAATACTTGGGAACGCACAGTTGCATCTTCTGCTTGTAGTTGCCGGACTCTTTCCCAAGCCCGCATATATTCTATCCGTCTAATGGACAAAGTTAACTGTCCATCTTCATTTTCATCTGTGAGAATAAAAAATTCTCTTGTTTCATTAGACTGTAGAACTTCTTCAGGGTTTTCTACCCTATTAATTGACATTTCTTGGATCGGAATATAAGCAGCAGTTTTAGCTCCAATGTCAATTAATGCTCCCCTTGGTTCTAAACTAAATACTGTCCCTGCTACAATATCCCCAGGACTAAAGTGATAGTCATATTTATCTAGTAAGGCTGCAAAATCTTCGTGAGTAAAGCCAATGTCCTTGGCTGGTGTTTTCAAATTTATCATGCGTGTATTTTCTTGGGATTTCTCTCCTTAATGTTTTTTACTTGTCTTGATAGTTTCTGCTTCATAAAACTGATATAAAACGTCATAATGAGGACATTTCAATGTTTATTTCCTGCTTCTACGGTCACTGTCGGCAGCAGGACCTCCACAGGCATTAACGGTCAAGCCAACCGCACATCTCTACTACTTTATAAGTTATATATGAGACAAAACTTTACCTTTACAAAAATTATGGTTTTATAGAAAAACCAATTTTTTTTGTATAATTTTAGGTAAGCAACTTTTACTTTTCAGGCCATTAGAGTTTTTGTAGCTAATACCACTTGCCGAATAAAGGCTTGGGTATTTACTTCATTTTTTTATAACTCTAATTTAGAGTTCGACTTACCTAGAGTGTTTATTTACTCTAGTGAGGTCTATATATCAGTAGAATATAAATTTTACCGAGTCAAGCCAAGTTCCTAAACTATCATTATGATTCAAAACACTTTATTTTACCACAACTCTGAGGATAGTTATTTTTGGGCCACTTTTTGCCAAGAACTTTCCAATTTATCTATAGATTTGGGCAGAATACCTAGACCTACTGCTTGTCTTGGTATCTTATCGGAATGTTGAGAATGTTTAGTATAATATTAAGTGGTAACTCACCCAACGATTGTATCGGGATAGCAAATTTAATCTAACAGAAGTAGTTAATTGACCTACCACAGTCAATATCGCTCGTACAGAAAATTTGCCTATCTTAACGTTCAAAATCTACAAACAAAATATTCAACCGTTGGGCAAAGAGACTTAGGCTGGGCAGTAGTTGTTGCTATTACAAGAGTGAGGGCAGTATTAAGACGATTCAAACCTCCAGAGACTAAGTAAGACCTTGCCCTAAGTGTTAATACTTACCGAAAAATCAAGGTATAAAGCCTTCTATTTCAAGAGAAAAAGCGGTCGTTTGCAGAGCAGTCCGTAGGATGGGATGGCGAGGTTTCCTCCCCATATCCAATCGACCAAGAGAGCGGTCGTTTGCGCAGCATGACCTAGTAGGATGGGATGACGAGGTCTCCCGAAGAGTGCAGAGTCGCTCCGAAGTGCGCCATATCCAACCTACCAAGAGAAAAGTGCTAGGATATTTCCTTATATTCAATTCCCGTACGGTTTTAACCAGAGGTAATTATCCATTATCCATTAATGAATCGATCCATCCGTATGTGAAACAGGATACTCATGCCATTAGTAACAGCATTGGGTATGTAATATATCTTAAGTCAAAAAATATCTTTAAACTATATTAGTGCTATAGTTCATAAAAATATAGTCAAATATGACATATGCTTATTTTGCAGTTGTTACCCTGACTGGGTGAACTACAACAACCTCTATCCCATAGCTAAAAGCATTTGGGACTGCTTTTTCTTTTCCTCTTTGCATGATTATCTCCCTGATTCAATTTCTACTTGGTCATAATACAGAGGCTTGGACATAGGTTCTTATGTACCTAGAGGTAGCGTGTCAGTCCAGGAATTTCACCCTATTGAACTCAGATCGTTGACTCTTGAGGCTATTTTATTTTTTATTATCACCAACATTGTTAGATTATGTCAATATTCGCCCCAATTTCTGGAGACAAAAGACCATATTTAACTATATATGACTATATTTGTGTTGAATATTTATGATACTTACTAGAGTTATAACCAAATAAACTGAAAAAATAGCACTTAGGTCGAGACATACCAATAATTTCAGGTATTTATCAGTGCTAAGAACTATCTGCTTTACACAGCAGAGGTTTTCAATTTGTTATAACCTTTGAAATCAAGTTTTCTGCTATTGTTAAGTTCAAGACTAAGTTGTACAAGAGGCTGGTGTTTCATGATCGGGAGCATCTTGTTGTAAAGAAATGTCAGAACTTTTTGGCAAAGTCCTAGAAAATTCTAAATTATCTTTTTGATTTTGTAGATGATTTAAAGTATCTACAAAATCCCGAATACCTTGAAATTTACGATAAACAGAGGCAAAACGAATATAAGCCACTTCACTAATAGCACTCAATTTACTAAGAACAATTTCACCAATTTCAGCACTGGTAATTTCTCTCTGGGATCTCCCCTGTAATTCAACTTCTATTTCATTGACAAAAGCTTCAAGCTGACTAGCTTCAATACCAGTCTTTTCGCAGGAACGGATAATACCTCGAAGTAATTTCGACTTGTCAAAAGACTCCTTTTTACCATCCCTTTTGATCACTGTTACTGTAACAAATTCTATTCTTTCATAAGTCGTGAAACGATGCTGGCAGTTCATACATTCCCGCCTACGTCGAATACTCTTACCAGATTCGGCTGAACGGGACTCTAGAACACGACTATTTGTATGTTGGCAAATTGGACATAGCATACTTGAAATTTTTCATACATAAATAATTTTGCCCAACTCAGGGAGATGGCCACTTGTTGTTAGTTATTAGGTATGAGTGCTGGGCTGAGAACTCAGCACTCATAACCGATCAAAAAGGCAATTTTTTGGATAGGAAACTCATCAAGAATGATTACTTTCCAATCCTAGGTGGATCGCGGAAGGCGATCGCAAAAAATATTACACCTAAGGCCAAAGCTAATACCAGTATATAAGCTGCACTTTCCATAAGGGAATTTCCTGAAAATCCAGTTCTTTATTAGTTTACCAGTTGATAGTAAATAAAAGTCCAACGAAAATACTTTGTAACTTTTTTCAAAGTAATCGTTGGACTTTTATCAAATTTGAAGATTAGATATAACTATTTGGCCATCATTGTATTGATGCCAAATTTTAGTATTTGTTTTGTGATGTTTACTCCCTACGGGTACTCAAGTCACCCAATTTCTGGAATAAACCAAACTCTACTTGTTCCTCTAGGTCTGGGTCAATACCGGCGAATACATCGCGGAACAAAGTCCGGCATCCGTGCCAAATGTGACCAAAGAAGAATAGGAGAGCAAAACAAGCATGACCATAAGTAAACCAACCACGAGTGCTAGTTCGGAATACACCGTCAGACCCTAAAGTTTCTTGGTCAAACTCAATAGGTTCACCTCCCTGAGCTTTACGAGCATACTTCTTAACATCTGCAGAGTTAGTAAACGTTTGACCATCAAGGTCACCACCCAAGAAGCTAACAGTTACACCCTGTGCTTCAAAACTATATTTTGACTCTGAACGACGGAAAGGAATATCAGCCTTAACCACACCTTCTGAATTGGTTAAAATAACTGGGAAAGTTTCAAAGAAGTTAGGTAGACGACGTACAAATAATTCCTCGCCATCCTTATCCTTAAACACAGGATGACCAAGCCAACCTTGAGCTAAACCATCACCATTGTTCATTGGACCAACACGGAATAGACCACCCTTGGCAGGACTATTACCAACGTAGTCATAAAAGGCTAATTTTTCGGGTATAGTTCCCCAAGCTTCTGAAGCAGTTTTGCCTGCTGCTAACTCAGCTTGCACGCGACGATCTATTTCTTGCTGGAAGTAACCACTGTCCCACTGATAACGAGTAGGGCCAAACAGTTCGATAGGAGTAGCAGCACAGCCGTACCACATTGTTCCAGCTACAACGAAGGCTGCAAAGAAAACTGCTGCAATACTACTAGAGAGAACTGTTTCAATATTACCCATCCGCAAAGCTCTGTATAGACGTTCTGGGGGTCTTACAGATAAGTGGAACAAACCAGCAATAATTCCGACAATTCCTGCTGCAATGTGGTGGGCTACAATTCCTCCAGCATTAAATGGGTTAAATCCTTCTGGTCCCCAGGCTGGGGCTATCGGTTGGACAGAACCCGTCAATCCATAAGGATCTGATACCCACATTCCTGGACCAAATACTCCGGTCAAGTGGAAGGCTCCAAAGCCAAAGCAAAGTAAACCAGATAAGAATAAGTGAATACCAAACATTTTTGGCAGGTCTAGAGCAGGTTCTCCTGTACGTTGGTCAAAGAACAAGTCTAAGTCCCAAAAAACCCAGTGCCATACAGCAGCTAGGAATAACAGACCAGAAAGAACAATATGAGCTGCTGCTACACCTTCAAAAGACCAAAAGCCGGGATTGGAAGCTACCTCTCCTGTAACACTCCAACCACCCCAAGATTGTGTAACACCTATACGGGCCATGAATGGCATAACAAACATTCCCTGACGCCACATGGGGTTCAGGACTGGATCGCTAGGGTCAAAAATTGCTAGTTCATAAAGGGCCATTGAGCCAGCCCAACCTGCTACTAGAGCAGTGTGCATTAAATGCACTGAGATTAGTCGTCCTGGATCATTCAGAACAACTGTGTGTACACGATACCAAGGTAGTCCCATTGACTACGCTCCTCCTATAAATAATGATGTCTAATCTATTCTGAAAGCTTTTTTCTTTTGCTTGTTATGTACAAAGGGTCACATAATGTGACAATTTGATGTTTACTTCCTGCTTCGACTGAGGCCGTCGGCGGTTACTCATCCACAGGTATTCACGGTCGTTCGCCGAAGGCGGAGCGTAGCTCTCACCAACCGCATCTCTTAGATTTATGCTCTCTTCAAAAATAAATTGTTCCTAATATTAGTCCTATCATCAAGATTGTTTCGGACTAAATGGCCAATATCACTAGATGAGGGCATAAAAATTAAAACTTTTTCAAGAATTGTATAGAGTTTTGAAGTTAATAGCAAGTAAATTGAAGAAAGAATAAGGACATAGTATTAACTGTTGATATTCACCTAAATTTTAGCTATTTCCAAAGTCTTAACAGTAATGGCTGCTATAGTAATTTCTACTCTAATTAAAATTAAATAACTTTTGACTTTTAAATTTTGACTTTTGACTTATTTGTGGTTAGTTTGACAAATAGCTGAGGTACTACAAAGATATTCCAAGACTTTTTCCGCATTAATCAAGCGAGTTAATACAACGTTGCCAATATTTTGATTAGAAGCAGACTTTTGAACTTCAGCAGTGGGATAAATCTCTACCATTAAAACTGCATCTTCGACACGATGGAGCCACATTTGTTCGTTTTTATCCCACAGACAGATTGACATTTTTTTGATATCGGGTGCCCGTCTCCAGGCAGTTTCATTCCAAAGGCCACCTACTGTCCAAATTTGACCTATTGCCCATCCCTCTGATAAAAAGAAGTATTTCACAGACTTTTATAAGGTTTACTAATTTATCAAAAAGTTTATCAAAAATAAGAGTCTTGAAAATATGTACAAACAAATATTAAGTAATGTGAAAAAAAGTTAGGCTATTGGCTGGAAAAGCTGAAAATTTAATGTTTTTTCTATAGAATTATTTAGATTTGATTTATATAATAAATTCGACTTTATCAACTACAGAATTCAAGCTGAAGCCAGAGAAAATATAATATAAACCAGATTCAGGAATATTGATTATGAACCTTTTAACTGCCAATCAAAATGATAATATTCTCTGTCAAAATTCTGCAAGTAATGGTTTTCTGGTAAGTAGGCGATCGCCTGGTTTGGGGATGTTGGTAGTTATTGACCCCAGGGTGGAAAATTATGGGATGTTGGCATCGGGGGTTTTGCCGGGGGCAAAGGTTGTAATTCTGGAATCTGGTGAGGATGGGGTTAGACAAGTAAGTAGAGCGATCGCCGATCGTCGGGTTTCTAGTCTGCATATTGTTTGTCATGGTTCTCCTGGTAGTTTGCAGTTGGGTAATACTCGGTTGAGTCTTGGAAATTTGGCAGCATATGGGGAGGAGTTGGAAAGATGGGGTGAGGGGATAGGGTCTGGTGGAATATTGTTGTATGGTTGCGAGGTAGCTGCGGGAGATATTGGGGCAGCATTTGTGGAAAGGTTGCATGAGTTGAGTGGGGTAGGTGTTGCTGCTGCTGTCGGTCGTATTGGTTGTGCAGAGTTGGGTGCTAGTTGGGAACTTGGGGTTAAAGTTGGGAATGTTGGGGATGGTTTGGCGTTTGGGGAAGAGGTGTTGGTAAATTATGGTGAAGTGTTTGCTGATATTACTGTTAATAGTACAGATGATCCTCTAATAATAAATGTTGGTGATGGGTTAGTAACATTGCGGGAAGCTATTGCGGCTGCCAATAACGATACAACGACTGACTTAGGAGAAACGGGTAGCGGTGCGGATACTATTATTTTTGACCCTGCTGTATTCGGTACACCTCAAACTATTACTATTATTCCTTTTCCTCCATTAGCTATTCCTCCATCTACTACAACTCCACGACCATTTTCTGTTACTGATGATTTAACTATTGAAGGAACTGGTGCAGCTAATCTAACTATTAGTGGTGATAATACTTCACGAGTTTTTAATATTAGTAACGCTACAGTCACTATTAGTGATGTAACAATTAGTAATGGGTCAGCTACAAATGGTGGAGGTATATATGCTTATTCTGGTACTACTGTCACAATTAACAACAGTACAATCTCTGGAAATTCAGCCACCAGTAACGGAGGCGGTATTTATAGTGAAGGTAGCATAACTTTAGACAATAGCACTATCTCAGGAAATACAGCATATAGAGGGGCTGGCGTTTTTAATCATCTCTATGGTTATTTGGCAGTAACAAATTCAAGCACTATTACTGGGAATGTTACAACAGGAGGAAATGGTGGAGGTATTACTAACCTTGGTGATAGTAACAATCCAAGTACAGTAACTATAAACAATAGCACTATTTCTAATAATCAAGGAGGAGATGGTGGTGGTATTTATAATACTTACGGTATTCTGACAATCACTAATAATAGTAATGTTTCAGATAACAACGCATCATCTGGTGGTGGCATTTATACAAGGAACAATACCACTGTAACAGTAAGCAATAGTAATATTTCCAACAATAATGCTAGCAATGATGGTGGCAGTATTTATAATGGCGGAAATACAACAATAGATAGCAGCACAATATCGAATAATAGCGCTACTGAGTACGGTGGTGGTGTTTTCAATACCAATAATTTGGTAGTAAATTCCAGCACTATATCAGGTAACATAACGACAGGTACTTCAGTAGGTAGTGGTGGTGGTGCTATTCATGGTAATTTTCTTGCTACTTTGACACTTAATAATAGTACAATTTATGGTAATACTTCCAACTTTTGGGGTGGAGGTATTAACCAGGTTGGAGGCATCACAGAAATTAACAACAGCACAATTTCTGGGAACATAGCAAGTAATAATGGAGGAGGTATCAATAATGCCAACGATCCTGACAGTACTAATACCCTAACAATAAACAACAGCACTATTGCCTTCAATACTGCCGGGAATAGCGGGGGAGGAGTTTATAATCAGGATGTAAATGTTAATGTTAATAATTCTATTATTGCAGGCAACCAGGATAATTTCAATCCAGATGTTTTTGGTGGTTTTAATAGTAATAATTCTAACTTAATTGGTGAGACAACTGGTAGTACGGGTTTTAATGGTAGCGAAGTATTATCAGTTTCAATTGATTCTGTACTAGACACCACTTTGCAAAATAATGGTGGTCTAACACAAACCCATGCTTTAATTCCCACTACTACTAACCCTGCTATTGATAGTGGAAATAACGGTGATGTTCCACCTGGGGACTTCGATCAACGAGGTACAGGGTTTCCTCGAATTATAGATGGTGATGGAGATGGTACAGCAACGGTTGATATTGGTGCGTTTGAAATTACACTTCCGGCAATATCAATAGATGATGTTACAGTTAGCGAAGCCGATGGTACTGCCACATTTACTCTGAGTTTGGATCAAACCAGTAGCCAAGATATTGCAGTAGACTACATTACTACAGACAACACAGCTACCACACCAGAGGACTACACGGGAATAAGCAATACCACAACAATAGTAGCAGGTCAAACTACTGCCAGTATTACAGTAGATATTACTGACGACACTATAGATGAATTAGACGAAACATTTAATATCGATCTGTCTAATCCTGTCAATGCTACTATAGCAGACGACCAAGGTATAGGTACTATTGTAGACAATGACCAACCAAGCGTTACTATTGCTGATGTTACAGTAGATGAAGATGCAGGAACTGCAACATTTACTCTCACTTTGGATCAACCTGGTGCTGAAGATATTATTAGTGTAGACTATACAACTACCGATCAAACAGCAACTGTTCCAGATGACTATACTGCAACCAGTGGGACGGTTTCATTTGCATCAGGAATAGAAACTACTGCTACCATAACTGTAGATATTATAGATGACACTATTGACGAAATTGACGAAACATTCTTAGTTAGTCTTTCAAACCCCACCAACCTGAGTATTGCCGATCCAGAAGCTACAGCAACTATTACCGACAACGACCAACCAAGTATTACCATCGACGATATTACAGTAGATGAAAGTGGCGGTACAGCAACATTTGCCCTAACATTAGACCAAGTAAGTAGCCAAGATATAACATTAGACTACAATACCACAGATGATACTGCTATCAACCCAGACGACTATACAGCTATTAGTGACAGTTTAACCATCACAGCAGGAGAAACCACAGCCACAGTTACAGTAGATATTGTAGATGATAATCTTGTAGAGGACGCAGAAACATTCAATCTTAACCTGTCAAATGCAGTCAACGCCACCATATCAGACAACCAAGCTACAGCAACTATTACCGACAACGACCAACCAAGTATTACCATCGACGATAT
>NZ_JBNHEP010000088.1:13858-23501 GCF_050015995.1 Dapis brunnea BLCC-M229
ATGCTAACATCTTAGATAACCAAGGTGTAGCAACTATTGCTGACAACGAACAACCGAATATAAGTATCGACGATATTACAGTAGATGAAGCAGACGGAACTGCTACATTTACTGTGAGTTTAAACGAAGCAGGGACAGAAGATATTACCCTAGACTACAATACCACGGATGATACTGCTATCAACCCAGAAGACTATACAGCTATTAGTGACAGTTTAACTATCACAGCAGGAGAAACCACAGCCACGATTACAGTAGATATTGTAGATGATGAAATCTTAGAAAATACAGAAACATTCAATCTTAACCTGTCAAATGCAGTCAATGCTAACATCTTAGATAACCAAGGTGTAGCAACTATTGCTGACAACGAACAACCCATTAACCAGCCTCCAGAAGGAGAAGCAGATACAGCCACAACACCTGAAAATATTCCTGTCACTATCAATATTCTAGATAATGATACCGATCCTGATGGTGACGCGCTAAGTATTAACACCATTGATACTACTACAGCTAACGGTGGTACAGTTACTCTCAATGATGATAATACTGTTACTTACACTCCACCTTCTAATTTTAGTGGTGATGATAGTTTTATTTACACTATAATTGATGAAAATGAAGCGATATCAGAAGATATTAATGTAACTATTAACGTTACACAAGAACCAGAACCCACACCGGAACCCACACCAGGACCCACACCGGAACCCACACCAGGACCCACACCGGAACCCACACCGGAACCCACACCGGAACCCACACCAGAACCCACACCAGAACCGACACCAGAACCGACACCGGAACCCACACCAGAACCCACACCGGAAAATCAGCCACCTATTGGTACTGCTGATAACGCTGACACCACATTCAATACACCAGTAACCATTGATATCCTTGCTAATGACAACGATCCAGAAGGCGATCAAATTACTCTGAATAGTATAGATCAAATTACAGAAAACGGTGGTATAATTAGCATTAATAGTGACGGCACTATTCTTTATACTCCAGCTATAGATTTTAGTGGAATTGATGATTTTACTTATACTATCCGAGATCAAAATAATATTCCATCTTCACCGATAAACGTTACTATTAATGTCAGCCCTCCATCTATTACTGAGGATGACTGCTTTTGTCCTCCGCCACCATCTGTTGAAATTATTCCCTTGACTACCCTTCCAGACCTCATTTCCCCTAGTTCTAATAATGCTACATCAGGTGATGATATTTTAACTAACAATGATCTTGCAAGTGGTTTAGAAGGAGATGATATCATTATTGGCACTGAAGAGAATGATTTGATTCGTGGAGGTAAAGATAATGATATATTATTTGGTGAAGGTGGAGATGATATATTATTTGGGGAACTTGGTGATGATACCATAGTTGCCGATAATGTTCTGAATAATATATTTGGTAATGATTCATTATTTGGTGAAGATGGTAACGATTTATTAGGAGCAAGTCGTGGTGAAGATTTGATTAGAGCTGGAAAAGATGATGATTTCGCCTACGGTGGTAAAGATAATGATTTGATTTTTGGAGATCTAGGTAATGATACACTTTTTGGTCAACAAGGAGATGACACTATTATAGGTGGTAATAATAGTCAAACTATACCTGATATTTTGGGAGAAGATTTGATATTAGGTGGGGACGGTAATGATTTACTAATTAGTAACTTTGCGAACGATACAGTTATAGCAGGTGCAGGAGATGATGTCGCTCTAGGAGGAAAAGATAACGATTTTATTTACGGAGAATTAGGAAATGATGAACTTTATGGCGATCGCGGGAATGATACTGTTTGTGGTGGAGAAGGTAACGATACTTTGTATGGAGATAATATAGAGAATTTGATTGAAGGAGATGCAAACTCTGATGCAGATGAAATATTTGGTGGTTTGGGAGACGATCTACTTTTTGGAAATCAAGGTGAAGATAAATTATGTGGTAATGAGGGTGATGATACTTTAAATGGTGGCGATGGGATTGATACTCTTATTGGTGGTAGTGGTAGGGACGGTTTTGTTTTAGAGTTGGGTGAGGATGCTGATATTATTACTGACTTTGATATCAACGAAGACTTTTTCATCCTAGATGGGGAATTGAGCGGGTCAGATTTAATAATTATTCAAGGTGAAAATGGTGCTGAAATTCGTTCAAATAATCAGACATTAGTTACTGTAGAGAATGTAGCTGCGGATGTAATTAATGCAAGTTTAACAAATGACAACACTTCTCTATTCATTGAACCGATAGACATTCCTCCTACTATTGACCTAGATAATAATGACAGTAGTGGTTTAGTCGGTAATGACTACAGCACGAATTTTACAACCAATACCCCAGTTACTATTGCTGACACTGATGTTTTAATTATTAACCCCGATAATAGTAATATCCAAGCTGCTACTATTACTCTATCAAATCCCCTAGACGGAATCACTGAAACTATTGAATTAAATCAAATAGCCCTCAATATTGTTGCTACAACAAATATAAATGTTACGCCATATAATCCTAACACTGGTGAATTACTCCTTACAGGTAGTGCCACCACTTCTGAATATCAAGAAATAATTGCTAACATTATCTACAACAATAGTAATGCTAATCCTAATATTGCAGATAGAATTATCAATGTAGTAGTTAACAACTCAGAAAATATTAGCAATACAGCAACCAGCACCATTAACTTTAACATTCCCCCTCAGCCAAATATTCCTAATGTAGTAATTACTCAATCAGAAGGTAGTACAGAAATTACCAATGATAATTTAACCGATATTTACGAAATAGTTCTCGATAGTATCCCTATTGAACCTATTGAGATTTTGATAACTCCCCCTATTGAAATAAATCTAGGTGCAGGTGCTGGAATTCCTGTTAATCTTAATTTTAATGCGGACAATGCTTTGAGTCCGCAAACTGTAACGGTTTCCTCAGCAGATAGTACGACTCCAGGTAGTTTTAATATCGAGCATAGTATTAATATTGACAGCACTGAAGAAAACTTAACATTTATAGTAGATGGAGTATCCACAAATATTGTCACAGCTAATATAAATATTCGGAATAATATCTCTCCAGGAAGTATCAGTGGAATTACATTTAACGACACTAACCGCAATGGTTCCCTCGATCCAGGAGAAACTGGATTAGGAAATATCGCCGTTTTCTTAGATACTAATCAAAATGATACTCCTGACTCCAACGAACAACAAACTGTTACAAACGAGTTTGGTATCTATAGTTTCTTTGACTTATCACCAGATAATTATACAGTCAGAACAATTTCTCCTCCTGACGCTACTCTCACAACAGCAGCAGAGTTTTCTGTTCCCCTGTCTTCCAGTCAAACTCTCAGTAATATTGACTTCGGTTATAGTTTTCCCAACCCAGGTACTCTCCAATTTAGCAACCCCATCTTTAGCGTTACGGAAAGTATCGCCAATTCTATAGTTACAGTAACTCGGATTGGTGGCAGCGATGGAGTTGTAAGTGCTGATATTAATCTTACCGATGGTACAGCAAATCAAGGTATTGATTATGGCAACCCTGTTCCTCAAACTATTTTCTTTGCAGATGGAGAAACTCAACAAACTGTTAGTATTCCTATTTTTGATGATGAATTAGACGAAAATACAGAAACTGCTAATTTAAGTTTAACTAATGTGACTGGTGGAGCAAATGTTGGTCAACCTGCTACTGCTACTTTGGAAATTGATGACGATGATGTTCCACTCCCTCTTATAGCTAACCCCGATACTGCTACTATAACTCAAGGCGATCCTCCCATAACTATTAATGTCTTGGCAAACGATCAAGGGAACTTTCCAGAGATTATTGCTGTTGATAATTTCAGCCAAGCTGGAAATAACGTTACTATAGATGATATTAACAACCAAATTATCTATAGTCTCACTCCAGGGTTTACAACTACAGAAACTTTCACAGATACATTCAATTACACTATTAGTGATAATAACCCAAATACTCCTAACTCTACGAATATAGTCAGCGTTGTAATTAATCCGCAACCTGAATTTCCAGGAAGCATTAGTGGAAATATATTTAACGATATTAACCGTAATGGTTTATTCGATTCAGGAGAAACTGGATTAGGAGATATCACTGTTTTCTTAGATACTAATCAAAATGGTACTCTTGACTCTAACGAACAACAAGCTACTAGAAATGGGTTTGGTTTCTATAACTTCCCTAACTTATTACCGGGTAACTATACACTCAGAACAATTTCTCCTCAACCTAATGCTACTCTCACAACTGCAGCAGAGTTTTCTGTTGCCTTGTCTTCTAGTCAAAATGTCAATAACATTAACTTCGGTTATAGTTTTCCCAACCCAGGTACTCTCCAATTTAGCAACCCCACCTTTAGCGTTACGGAAAATCAATCCATTGCTACAGTTACGATAATTCGGACTGGTGGGAGTGATGGAGTTGTCAGTGCCAATATTAATCTTACCGATGGTACAGCGAGTCAAGGTATTGATTATGAAAATGTTCCTGAGACTATTTCCTTTGCAGATAACGAGACTCAACAAACTGTTAGTATTCCTATTCTTGATGATAATTCAGACGAGAATACGGAAACTGTGAATTTAAGTTTAGCTAATGTGACTGGTGGAGCTAATATTGGTCAACCTGCTACTGCTACCTTGGAAATTATTGATGATGATGACGATCTAATAAGACCTCAATCTTTTACCACTCAGGTGTTGAGGTTTGAGGAATTTAACAATTTTGCTCGTTTTAGTTCTATTATAGTTAATACTCCTCAAGGTCTTGCCAACCTTGGATTTTCTAGCAATACTGTAGCTTTAGCTAGTCGGAATATATCAGGGGGTGAGGGAAGATTTGATGTTAATTCCACTATCAATAATACTGTCATTGCCTACGATACTGGTAATGCCATTAGAATTGATTTGCGTGACATAATTAATCAGGTGGGTGAAATTGAGTCTGGTAGTATTTTGTTTGATTATGCTTCTCCTAACAGAGGTCATAGTGTTTCATTTTTGGATGAAAATAATCGGCAACTTGGGCAACAACCTTTACCACAGACTCCTCCTGGTCAATTCGTGAATGATTTTAGTAATTTTAGTAGTCAAAATATTCCTATTCCAGAGGATACTCAGTTCATTACTATTGGTAGTGAAGCAACTGAAATTGGTCTTGATAATTTACAGTTGACATTACAAACAGAGGGTTTTTAATTGTTGGGTTTAATCTGGTAAAGCATAGAAATCGGGTTTGTATGAAATTTGGATGTCGCGATGCTAATATCAAATCCCCTCGGGTTCGGTATAAAAAAATGTTCCATCTTCAGTTATTGCTAAATCTTTCTATATCTCCCCATCTCCCCATCTCCCCATCTCCCCAGCATCTTTATCTAATTACACCAATGCTACCGGATTTGATATTACCCCCACTCTGAGACAATACACTATCTGTGGGGACAGCTACCAGATATGGGGGTGCTGCCTAAGTCCTGTCTAACTCTTCAATACTTTTGTGTGGTTGTAGTTTTAACAATCTCAGTATGGCGTTCGCGGAGCGTTGCGTTAGCAGTATCGCCCAACTTTTACTATTTATCCCTTAATTTATCAGGTTTAATTTTATTATACCGATGCTACCGGATTTGATATGATTATGAAAAAAGCGCTCTGCACACTTTTAGCTGTGTCAGTCTACTACTGGCGCGTCAAGCTTGAAAATGTGGGTTAAAAAAACCTAACCCCCCAACCCCCTTCCCTACAAGGGAAGAGGGGATTTCTCCCCTCTCCTCGCAGGAGAGGGGTTGGGGGAGAGGTCTCGTAGGTTGCTCGCTTCTAACCCACAATTTTAGTCTTGACACGGCACTACTGGACTGACACGCCTAAAATGTGGCAATAGTAGGGGCGGGTTTCACGTTAAATTAACGAGTTTAACCATTAAATCGAATAAACCTGCCCCAAAATCTAACGCACAAAATTAGATGTGTCGGTCTACTACTAGACTGTCTTTTGGATTTTATCATTCCTGATTGTGCAACGCCCCTAAAATAGTTATGGGCTAGAGCAAAACTACAAGCTTAATTCTAAAGCAGTGGCCATTACTATAATGTAGGGGCGAATGGCCATTCCCTCCTACCCATTGTATGACGATGACAGAATTATATTACTCCGATTTATCGGGAACCGTAGCCAACGGATTTGATGCCATATCAAATCCGCTTGATTCGGTATAAAAAAATGTTCCATCTTCAGCTATTGTTAAATCTTTCTAGCTCTCCCCATCTCCCCACACTCCCCACCCTCCCCACCCTCTTTATCTAATTACACCAATGCTACCGGATTTGATATAACTCCTACAACCCATCACCTATCAAAATAAAGGGTGCCCAATAATAAGGATGTCTAAAACTGTTCGTGTCTTTTTCACCCTTAACATTTCCACTTATCAAAGCTAACTGCGCTTGTCGTAATGCGTTCGCTTTCGTAATATTCCCTGTTTTCAACGCTCGATAAAAATCAATCATTAGTAGTTTTGTTCCCCGATCGTCAACTTGCCATAGAGTAGCTATAGATGCTTTCACTCCCGCTCGTTGCATCTGATAACCCAACCCCAAAATTTCCGAACCATCTTGCAAGAGACTTCCCATTCCAGTTCGACAAGCACTCAAAACTGCTAAATCAATATTCGGTAATGATAAATTTGTAATTTCCCGGAGAGTTAAACGACTGCCATCACCAAATAAAATAAACGAATCTTCTGGTTGCCCACTCACAAAATCTGCATGAGTGGCGAAATGAAGAATATTGTACTTATCAACCCGTGAAATAATTTCATCCCAACTAAATGCTTGATTGAACAATTTCATAGTATCAGGAATGATTTTGGCTAAAGTTTCTATCTCTTGTCCGGCAAATTGTAATCCTGAGAATTCAAATTCTCTTGAACCAACCATAAATTGATAGTTTCCTTCACTAAAAGCTGCTGCTAATACTCGTAATTTATCTAAAGGTTTACTGTTGAAATTAGTCAGACTAGCAGCAGTAATATTATTGATATTAAATTTTTCTATCAGCCATTTTTCCCCATCGTATAAAGCTGCTAAAGGAATATAACGTAATAAGCCATCAGGAGCATAAATAATAGTTTTTGTTCGTGCTAAAAATAAGTCTGTTTCCCAAGGTTTTATTAACCATTCATATAATAGTTTACCTGTTTTGCGTACTGCCAAATCGCTAATTCTTTTCCTTGGATATGTCAGAGCTGCCCTAAAGTCAAAAATTGCATTTTTTAACTGTATTTTACTAATCGGAACTGACCGATGAATTGGCAAACCATTGCTTTTGACTAATACCAGTTCTATCCTGTCTTCTAAAATTAATGGATAAAGCAGGACAGCATTTTCCTTGATTTTGAGAATATTTTGTAATCTTCTTAGATTAGTAATATCTATACTTTCTCCACCAGTTTTTTCCTGAAGCTTTTCTACTATTTTAATTATCTCTTTATTAGAAATAAAGTTGTTGAATTTTGCTTGAAGTTGCTGTTGTTGTGCTTCTAATTTAGTAATCTGTTGTTGTTGAGCGACAGACCTATCTGCAGGTGATATATTTTGTAAATTTATGAGTTCTTCATTTACCTGCAATACCTTATTTTGAATAGCATTATAGTTATCTAGAACTTCTTTTTCTTGGGGCAATAATTTGATTCCCACCGCAATTTGTTCATTGCTCTCTACATTTTTGAGATAATTATCTAATTCTTGAATCTTTAGTAAATCTAATACTTGTTGAGCTTCTATAACTCGGTTTTGCTGCAATAATAAATCAGCTAAACGGCGGTAAGTATCAGCGATTTTTTCTGCATAAGACTGCTTTTTGTCTAGGGAAAGAATTTGTAACTCTTGACGAATCGCTTCTGTAACATTTACAGAAGTTTTATAGAAAATAATTGCTAATTCCAGTTGTTTTTTTGCAAGAAATAAATCTCCTATATTGCTTAAAGTTATTCTTTCACTGGCGCGATCGCCGATGTTTTTTTGAATGGTTAAAGCTTGACGATAATAGTCTTCTGCTTGAGTATATTCTTGGAGACTTTTGTAAACTGTTCCTAAACTATCTAAAGTTCTTCCTACTTCTGTTTTATTTCCTATTTCCTGAAAAATTATTAATGCTTGCTGTAAATATTCTAGTGCTGTTTGATATTGACTTTTTTGGTCATAAACTAAGCCGATATTATTCAGACTGTTACCTATTCCTGGTTTGTCGTCTATTTGCTTTCTAACTGTTAAAGCTTGTTGATAATATACTAATGCTTGGTCATATTTTTTTTGCAGTTTATAAGTTAGACCTATATTATTTAAGGTATCTCCTTCACCTTTTTGATTGCCATTTTGTCGGTGAATTGCTAAAGCTTGTTGATACCACTCTAAAGATTTTGCGTATTGACCTAACTCTTGATAAATTAAACCGATATTATTAATAACTGCTGCTTCACCTTCCAGGTTTCCTAGTTCTTTAAATGTCTGTAAAGCTTGCTGATAATATTCTAATGCCTGAGAATATTTAGCTTTATTTATATAAATTGCTGCTATATTATTCTGAGTTCTCCCAACTCTAACTAAATCTCCTAATTCCTGACGAATTTCTAAAGCTTGCTGTAAGTAATCTAAAGCTTGGTTATAGTTTCCCTGTCGAAAATAAACTGCTCCAATACTATTGAGGCTACTACCAATACCTTCTTTGTCATTAATTTGGCGACGAAATTTTACTGCTTGCTGATAATATTCTAATGCTTGAGGATACTCAGCAAGTTTGTTATAAACTGCTCCAATACTATGAAGTGTTTTACCAATTTTTAGGGAAAGAGATTGATTAGCATTTTCTGAGACTCTATATATTAATTGATAGATTTCTAAAGCTTGTTGATATTTTTCTAGAGCTAACTGATATTGACCATCTTTGTATAGTCTATCCCCCTGTTCGTAGAGTTCTTCTGCTTCAGTTTGTTGGGTAGTTTGAGAGATTATTTTTTGTTGAGATTGATAAGAATTTAATATTTGAGAAAATCCTGTTTCATAGTAGAGGTAAATGGTTAAAGTTAGGCAACAGATTAGGAATAATTTTATGAGTCTTTTTATTACTCTCCTTTTTTTACTAAGTTTAGACATTTTTTTTATGTTTTTTGTCTATAGCAGGGAACAGGGAACAGGGAACAGGGAACAGTTGGAAAAACATTTCCGCTGTCTAAGATTCATCATCAGTTTATGTCCTAACCAATTCTTTCTTAGCTATATAAACTTCTAGCGATCGGCAATATACTTCTACTGAAATAAAACATCTAAAAATGTAGATTGGGTAGAACCATAGTGAAACCCAACAAAGTCTTGGTATAAGTTGGATTAATTCGAGTCAAATGAAACATCTCAAAATGTAGGTTGGATAGAACGATAGTGAAACCCAACAAAGTCTTTGTATAAGTTGAATTAATTCGAGTCAAATGAAACATCTAAAAATGTAGGTTGGGTAGAACCATAGTGAAACTCAACAAAGTCTTCGCATAAGTTGGATTAATTCTAGGAATCGGCAATATACTTCGAGTCAAATGAAACATC
>NZ_JBNHEP010000088.1:23601-26714 GCF_050015995.1 Dapis brunnea BLCC-M229
GGTAGAACCATAGTGAAACCCAACAAAGTCTTGGTATAAGTTGGATTAATTCTAGCGATCGGCAATATACTTCGAGTCAAATAAAACATCTAAAAATGTAGATTGGATAGAACCATAGTGAAACCTAACAAAGTTTTCGCATAAGTTGGATTAATTATGCGGAAAAACTGCGCGAAAGTTTCCTCAACCCAACCTACAATTAAAGCTATTTTTTCTGAAATATGATTATTCTTTATTGTCATCTTCATCAAATAAAAGTGTTACACTACCAGAGTCTTCTTCAATTGTTTTTATTCCCTCACAATATTTAATAGGATTAATTTTCTCTTGTTCCGTTAAGAATGTTTGTCCTCCACTACTCCTACATAAGTATTGAGTAATCTTTTCATACTCTTTTTGACTACTTGCTTCCTCAGCTATTCCCATAACTTCCCAATAGGAATCCAAAACTTTCTCTCCTTCACCTAATTTCTGATAAGTTACACCCACATAGAAAAGAGCGCGAGCTTCTGCTTCTAAGTCACCTCCTCGCCGCATTTTTAAGACCTGCTGAAACTTTTCCAATGCTTTTTCAAATTTCCAGTCTTGATAATATGCTGCCCCCTCTTTCAACAACCTATCTATTTCAGATTGACTGTTAGCTCGATTATAAGAAACATTTTGTGCCAATGCAGGATAATTTCCCAATTTTCCTCCTTGACTGAACCCCTCAATAGTAGGAAAACTCAAAACTAAAGCAGTAGTAATAATCCCAAGACATTTAATCCAATAACCCATAGATAAATACCTCCGTAAATCTACCAAAAAATCTGTCTCAAAAATTCCGGATAGCTTCATATTTCAATAGATGAATTAACACTAACTAGTAGGGCGTCTAGTTTGAAAATGTGGGTTAAAAAACCTAACGCCCTAACCCCCTTCCCTACAAGGGAAGGGGAAGTATTTCTCCCCTCTCCTTGCAGGAGAGGGGTAGGGGGAGAGGTCTTAAGTAAGCAGGAACATTACCCACAATTTTAGCCTAGACACGCTAGTAGTAATTTCTAATCCTCGTCTAATTAATATGAAGCAACTTGTCTTTGCTATTAGCTCTCCTTAATAGTATTTTGGGAAATACACAAATTTCCCGAACTTTGTCTGTATAACTAACTACTAGAAATTGCTTATACTACAATCTTAGCTTATTATATATTGACCCCTTTTATATAAGCAAGAGATAGACAAGTTAAGTAATGTAAGGACCTAATCAGATGAACGGTAAACTATTGTTATTTTTAACCTCAGTATTTATCTTCTCAATTCCTGTAACATGGGCAAAATCTGTAACCGGATTAACACAGATAAACTCTACAGAATTTGAGCCACAAAATAAATCCCTTCCCCATCTACTATCACCGCCAACATCACAAGGACTGACTCACCCCAGATCGGTCTTTACAAAAGTTCAAAAAAAAACCCAGGAACTAGCACAAGCATCAGATGAATACGACGACCTCTCAGTACTAGACCAAGTAAACTCCGTATCCCAACTATCAGATATCCAACCGACTGACTGGGCATTTCAAGCATTACAATCATTAGTAGAACGTTACGGTTGTATAGCAGGATATCCAGATGGTACTTACAGAGGCAACCGTGCCATGAACCGCCATGAATTTGCAGCGGGGTTAAACGCTTGCTTGGATAGAATGACAGAACTAATTGAAATATCTACAGCAGACTTAGCCACTCGCGAAGATATGGCCAAAGTTCAACGTCTAGTCGAAGAGTTTGCCCCAGAGTTAGCAGCACTCCGTGGACGAATGGATGTCCTGGAAGCTCGGACTGCGGAACTAGAAGTAAATAGATTTAATGGTACAACAACTATATTTGGTGGAGAAGTAATATTTGGTTTAACCAATGGTTTCGGTGGAGAAGATGTAGAAAATGCTTTTGGGGGACGTGGAGGGGGTTACGAAAACACAATTTTTAATTATCTAGTCCGACTTCAGACAGCCACAACTTTTACAGGAAAAGACCGCCTACGTCTAGAGTTAGGTTCGGCAAACTTCAGTAGTCGCGGTTTTGCAGGCGAGCAGTCATTCAACACAGATATGGCTATCCTATCTTACCAAACAGACACAGACGATGATTTTCAAATATTTAAGTTAGAATATCGTTTTCCAGCTTTTGGCGATCGCGTAGTTTTCACGTTCCGACCTGTCAACTTTAGTTTAAATAGTGTCCTTACAGCTAACTCTCCCTATTTTGACGCGGGTCGTGGTTCAATTTCTCGGTTTACCGACTCCAGTCCCCTGTTTAAAATAGGTAGACTAGACTCTGGTTTAGGTTTTGACTGGTTAATTACCGACAAAGTACGTTTACAAGTTGCCTATGGTACGCGGGATAGCGAAAACCCCGGTAACGGTCTAACAGGACAAGGTGGTATTACTGATGCAGGTCACAGTGCTACGGGAGTTCAATTTTTAACTGTGCCGTTTAATAATGTTTTAACTGGAGTTACTTATATTAATGCTTATTCAGAAGATGGTTTTCTTGATACGTTTACAGGTAGCTTAAATGCTGATACTTCTGGAGGCTTAGGTATTCCTGCTAATATTAATGCAGTAGGTGGTACAGTGCAATGGCGAGTCTGGGAAAAAATAACTCTAGGTGCTTGGGGAGGGTGGGTATTTACAAATTATATTAATTCTGATGCTCATGCTACTTCTAATACTTATTTATTTTCTGTCGGGATGTCTGATCCTTTCGGTCGGCAAGGAGATTTATTTGCAGTTTTATTTGGCAAACCTTTAAAATTAGTAGATGGAGATAATGGCATTCAAGAAGATGAGGATACCTCCTATCATATTGAAACTTTTTACAGATATAAATTAAGCGATAATATTACAATTACCCCTGGATTTTTTGTAGTAACAAATCCAGAACATAATGAAGATAATGAAACAATTGTTATTGGAGTTTTGCGGACAACTTTCCGTTTTTAGATGAAAAAACCATGGCAGAAATAAAAATGCTTGTAGTAGGGCTTCAGCCCGATTATTTATAAATATATTTGGGGGCGCTGAAGCGCAACTACAAACAAAAAAAATCATTCTCGTAGTAGGCTTCAGCCC